>JANXLY010000133.1 GCA_025354885.1 Acidobacteriota bacterium
CACACTTGATGCGAACGCTTTCACAGATGATCGATTCGACGAGCTCAGGGCTTTGGCTGAGGATCTCAGCCGACTGCAAAGCCATTTGATCGAAAAGGGTCCGGCTGCGGATCACACCACACTTGAGCACTTCAAAGAGACCTGCCCGATATTCGCGTTCGGGAAGAGTGCGCAGCATCTCGGGATCGATGAGGACTGCGAGCGGTTGGTGGAAGCTGCCGATGAGGTTCTTGCCGGAAACGAGATTGACACCGGTCTTGCCGCCGACGGCTGCGTCGACCTGCCCGAGTAAAGTTGTCGGGATCTGCAGTACTGGCACGCCGCGCAAGAAGATGGCGGCGAGGAAGCCGGCGACGTCGGTGACGATACCGCCGCCAAACCCGATGACCAGGCTGGCACGATCTGCACCTTGGGCCATCATTTGTTCGGCCAGCGCCTCTACCTGACTCATGCGTTTGTTGACTTCTCCGCCGGGGAAGTAGATTACGTGATGAGGCCGATCCCCGATCGCCTTATTGAAGGCTTCACTGTGGAAAGCCCAGACATCACTGGTGGTTACGACAAAGATCTGGCTGATCTTTGCAGGCAGGAATTCGGACAGGCGGGAGAGTACATTGCGCTCAACGATCGCTTCGTACTGCGTCGTTGAAGTACGCACGGAAAAACTAGGCATCTTGATTCCCTTGTACCACTTCGACAATTGTCCTTGTCCCGGAATCATCGGGCAGCGTGTAGCGCAGGATCTCTCTGACGCTGACGCGACGCTTGCGGATCTCGCTGGCGGCAGCGGCGATTTCTGCTTCGAGATCGGGCCCTTTGTAGAGGAGGGCGCGCGAGCCCTGCTTCAAGGCAGGGGCAAAGAGTGGGATGGCTCGCTCGAGGGGTGCCATTGCACGGGCAGTGATGATGTCAGCGTGGTTGAGCTTGAGCCAGTCTTCCGCGCGCAGGGGAAGAGCTGTGGCGTTCTTGATGTCGAGGGTTTCGATGGCGAATTCGACGAAGCGGGTTTTCTTCTGGATCGACTCGAGCAGGATGAACTTTGTCTCGGGCAGAACGAGTGCGAGCGGAATGCCGGGCAGACCAGCACCGGTGCCGGCATCCACAACGACGGCTGCGCCGGAGAAGAGTCTCCAGGGCATGACGGAATCGAGGACGTGCTTGATAGCGGCTTCGCGCTCGCCAACGATGCGTGTCAGGTTGAGGACTTGATTGGCTTCAACAATGAGGTCGAAGTGCTGCGCAGAGAGAGCGACGACGCGTTCCCGGTTGGGAAGGTCGGCGGGCAGTAGTTGGTTGAGTTCTTCTACGAAAGTCATTAGAACTGGAAGCGGAGGCTTAATTGGAGTCGTCGCACATTGGTGCCATCAGGGAAGCCGGCACTGGCGGTGCCTTCACCATAGTTTGCGACAGGGGTGAGGATATTGCCACCGGTGACGTTGAAGAGCTGGTTGCGGCGAGCCGTGTTGCTGGGCGTATTGAAGAGGTTGAAGGCCTCGAAGTTAAGGGTTGCGACATAGCGTTCGGAGATCCGGAAGAGCTTGGAAATGCGGGCGTCGATGCGACGAGTCTGGTCGACATCGAGCAAGTTGCGTGGCAGAAAGGGAACACGGCTGTCACCCTGAAGTCCGTTGAGGCTGGAAGTAAAGGCGGCCGGCAAACCAGGAATGACAATGCCTGCGCCGTTGACGGTAGGGGTGGTGCCGAAAGCGCTGGCGAAGGTGCCGAGGATGGAGAGCTGCCAGCCGTTGACAATATATTTGGCGAAGCCACTGTCATTCTTCCAGGATTTGTAGCTTATGGTTTGAGCGACTACGAGGCGGTGACGCTGGTCGAGCTGGGAAGAGCCCTTCTCGTTACGGTAGTCCCCGTTGTAATAGGATGAAGGGCCGCCGCTGAAGAAGACGTTGCCACCATTGCCGACATTCTCGTCGATGCTGTGAGCCCAGGTGTAGCTGATGTTGCCAGCTGAGAAAAAGGGCCCCAGTTTCAGGTTCTTGTTTCGAAACTGGACGAGCAACGCGTTGTACCAGAGGTTGGAAGCACCTTCGATGACGTTGACACGCTGGAAGTTGCGATCGACGCGGTTGGCCAGGCGATAGACGGGCGTGGTGTAGCTGCCGACCTGTGCGCCGGAAGTGTCGTTGATGCGATAGGTGACTGAGTCGCCAAGCGGACCTACGTTTCCGTCGCGGACGGAAAGCAGCCGCACGCCTCGATTGAAGGCCCAACTGAAGGTGAGACTTGTGTCGCGGGTGACGGACTGTTCTACGCCAAGGTCTCCCTGCATGCTGTACGGGGTGCGGAAATTTTCACCGGCATAGCTGATGCTGCGGGTGCCGGCGGCGAGTCCGGCGCTTGAGCTGAGGGTGTTGGGGAAGACCGGGCCGGAGGCCAGGTTCGTAGGATTGTTCGATTGCAGATTGAAGGACTGCTGCTGGATGTTGGCGATGTCGAGGTTGGTGATGAGGGCACCGGGGAAGCGCGAATAGAACATTCCCCAACTGCCGCGAAGGACGGTCTTATCCGGCACCAGAGTGTATGCGATGCCAAGACGAGGGGCGAAGTTCTTTTTCGGTTCGGGGATCCGGCTTGTGGACGCATAGCCGGGGACAGCTTCTTTAGGCTGGGTGAAAGTAGCGAACTCGTATCGAAGGCCGAAGTTGAGACTGAGGCGATTGGTGACGCGGAACTGATCCTGGGCGTAGATATTGAAGTCCCGGACCCAAACCGTCGAGAGGGGGCCGCCGAAGGTCTGGCTGTAGCTCTGCCAGCGTTTGGCTCCGGTGATGTTGTCGGTGAGGTCCTGGGCAAAGGCGGTGACGTTGGCGTAGGTGTAAGATCCACGGCCGTTGAGGAGTTGATCGACGATGTCACGGGTTTGAGCGAGGTCGACGCCAACTTTGAGCAGATGGCGGCCTTTGGTGATGGAGAGGTTGTCGGCGAACTGGAAGCGATCTTCAGTGGGTTGAACACGTGGCAGGTAGTTGGGCGAGCCGAGATTAGTGACGCCATTGATCGTAAGGGTGCCTGTGTAGCCTGTATAAGGCAGACCATCATTTGAGAGGTCATCGGCCTGACGATCCTTAAGCCAACCGAAGCGAAACTCGTTGACCATGCTGTTGGAGACGATCGAGGTCCAGGCGAGACGGGCGTTGCGGGAACGAGCAGTGGACAGGCCGTTGTTGCCAATGGCACCACCGTTGTTCAACACTGCAGCGCTCTGAATGCCACTGGGCGAAATCCAGCGGAGGAAATTGAAGCTGGCGCTGATGGTGTTTCGATCACTGAGACGGTAGTCGAGTTTGCCGAAGAGAAGTTCCTGATTGGCAGTGCGGGGAATTACCTTGTTGAAGCGATCCAGGAAGCGCTGGGCGTTGGCGCATTGTGTGGTGGAAGCGGTGCAAACAGCGTTGTACACGCCCGCGCTGCTGAACAGGGGTTGGAAGGTGTGGCTTGAGATCAAGGGAAAGTCGCGGCGGGTGAGTTCGGTGTTGAAGAAATAGAAGAGCTTGTCTTTTTTGATGGGGCCACCGATGGCACCTCCGAACTGATCGCGGCGCTCGTCGGCGCGGAAGTTGGCATAGCGATCACGGGCGTTGAAGTTTTGATTGCGGAAGAACCAGAAGGCAGTGCCATGGACGCTGTTGCCGCCGGACTTAGTGACGGTGTTGACGACACCACCTGAAGCGCGGCCGAACTCAGCAGAGCCGCCGGTGATGACCTGGAATTCCTGAACTGTGTCCTGAGAGATGTTGGCGGAGATGCGGGTACGGCCAGAGTTTTCGTTGTAATACTGCTGGGTGGAATCGTTGCCATCCTGGAGAAAGGCGTTGCCGCCGGGCATGCCCCGGAAGCTAAGAGCGCCGAAAGTTCCGTCGTTGGTGACGCCGGGGGTGAGGAGCACGAAGGAGTCGACGCGGCGACCATTGATCGGCAGATTGAGAATCTGGGCTTCGTTGACGACCTGGCTGACGCCAGTCTTCGCGGTATCGATGTTTTGGCCTTCTGCTGACACTTCGACTGTCGTCGTGGCAGTAGCAACGTTCAGCGTGAATTTGAGATCGATCAACTGACCGACCTGGAGAACGACGGACTTGGCTTCGTTTGGATTGAAGCCTGTTTTCGAGACGCTGATGATGTAGCCTTCAGCGGGAGTGAGTGAGCCGGCGTTGAAAAGTCCTGCTTCATTGGTGGTGAGGGCGCGGCGGATGCCTCGTTCGGCATTGGTGATGACGACTTCGGCATTGGGGACACGTGCTCCGGAACCATCGAGGACAGTGCCGGATATCGCGCCCAAACCAGCAACGGATTGCGCAAAGCTTGCAGGCGCGAGACAGAGCAACAAAACAAGACCAGAAAGAACTTTCATTGGCTTCAGGATGACAGGTTGAGTTTACGATATCGTGACCGTTCATTGTGTGAAGTCAGCTTGGGGAATCGCATTATTCGGCTATCGCGCTAATTGCAGGGAAGATAGTTTCGAATAGACGTCTCTTGTGTAATTTGCGTATTCCCCTGGTCAAGGGATTTTGGGCTGCCAAGGTTGGAGTATTTAAATTTTCAAAGATCTTGTGGCTCTTGAGCCGGGTTGACGGTGGGTTTGTTTGGTTAGAGCTTGAGATGACCGGCTTCTACACCGAGACGGATGAGGTCTTCGTCGGAGAGCTTGATGTAATCGTCACCTTCGCCGACCGGGGTTGGCTTCGTTTTGGCGATTGCTTTTGCCTCGTCAGTTGTTGCTAACAAAGAGATTGCGATGAGGCCGGCGCTGGTCTTGTAGAGGTTTTGGGTGCGGAGGTCGGCAATGGGGAGGACTTTCGAGAAAGTCACCTCTTTGCCGTAGGCATAGATTTCACCCTGGACCTCGAGGGCGGCGAAACGGTCGCGCTGGAGTTTGCGGAGTTCGTTGAGTGATTTGTCGGCTCGACGTTCCTGGAGGGCTCCGAGTTTGATGAAGCGTTCCATTTGGGAGAACCATTTGGGGTGGTCGGGGTCGTTGACCCAGCGGTCTTGGGCCTGGAGTTCGAGAGCCTGGGCGCGATTGATCTGGAAGGTTGCGAAGGCGTAACGGCGGAATGTTTCTTCTTCGATGGTGCCTTCGGGTAGACAGTCTTTGCGCAGCTTTTGGATGTGCTGGGCGAAATTGTTTTGCGCTTCTGTGTCGGAAGCGAAGAGAGTGTTGGGTTGCGCGTTGAGGCCGTGACCTACGGCGTTTCTGGAAGAGTTTGCCTTGCCTTCTGGTGAAGTGGGGCCGGTTGAGTGTTGCGCATTAACGCGGTTTGCATCCTGTTTTGCCTGTGAAGACATAGTGAAAATTTCCTTTAGTGTTTGAAATAGAAAAAGCGCCAGCAGGCCGGGTGGCTTGCAGGCGCGTTCTCGATTACAGAATGTAGCAGAGGAGCGAACGGTGCTTGGAAGGGGAGCCGGAGTCGCTTGGTTTGTTTTCAGCGGCTTAGGTGGCGAAAATAAGTTTGAAATGACTGTGAATCAAAATGGCGGCCCCTGGGCCGGCACAGAGGGGGATGAAAAAAAGGTTGAAATGTGAGCAAGCTAGAGGAGTCGCCCAGCCAAGAAGGCCGTTGTCGTTCTGCCACCTGAAGAGTGCGAGCGTGAATCTGGCCAGGATGTGTTTCAGAACAGAGGAATGACGCTCCTGCCGCAAGGTGGGAAGCCCGAGAAGGAAAGTTGGTTTTTTCGAAGCATCCAGGCGGGCGGCAGGAGGCAAGAGATGCCGAATATAAACCGCCGCTGCTGCGGCATCGACGTTCAGGGCCGCAGACCAGGACTCGGCTGTAGATCCTACTGACCAGCGCCATGCTCGACAGCGGGCCGTGGTACCGAGCTATTGCCAATGCCGCCTTGCACGCCCCTACGCTGTTGATCGGACCTTATTCCTATGGGATGCTGGGTTTCGTGGCTAGAAACATGGATGCCGGGACTCAAGAACAGGCTCTACGAGGTTTAGTCCACGCTATTGTCAACAACGATAGCTTGCTTTTTTTAAGACTGATGGACGAGTGGCCAACACTTGCGACCGCGAGTTTCAAGCACGGAGCAACACGTCAGGATCCACGCCCCAACTCGTGTTTCATCGAGGAAATAGGGCGCTACATTTATTCTGGCGATACGGCGTTACATTTCGCAGCCGCCTCGTATCGTCACAAAATGGCGGGCCAATTGATCCAGGCGGGAGCCCTGGTCCGGGCGAGGAATCGGCGTGGCGCTCAACCGTTGCACGCTGCGGCATTTGGAATTCCGGGTTCGCCGGGCTGGGATCCGAAGGCACAAACGGCGACGATTGCGTGTCTCATTGAAGCCGGTGCGGATCCGAACGCACAGAATATGGACGGAGCCACTCCATTGCACCGCGCCGTTCGCACGCGTTGCGCGGATGCGGTACGTGCTCTCCTCGACCGCGGGGCCGATCCGACGGTCTGCAACAAAAACGGTTCGACGGCTCCGCAACTGGCACTAAAGACTACGGGACGTGGGGGGTCTGGCTCACCGGAGGCGAAGGCTCAGCAACAAGAGATTTTTCTGTTACTACAAGAGCGATGAATGTGACACAACGCTGACAGCCTTATCCGGAGCGCATGCGTCGAAGGTTGTCCGGCCCGGTCATGATTGCGTTTATTGCCCGGGAGCCATTGGACTGTCTTCCCGAAAATGGAGCGAGCGAATCCCTGATTTCACGCGGGCCTGCACTCGATCTGTCTAAAAGTGGAGAACGATTCCAATCCTGGGGATTTGGCTCCAACACTGCGGAAGGGTGCTCAAGTAATTCGATTGGGGCGAATGAGTCTGTCGAGCAAGATTGCAGAGTAGCGGACTGAGATTGACGTTGCGCCAGCAGCCGGAGTGTACGGCCGAGCGAAGAGGCAAACGCTACGCCATTTTTGCGAGAATTCGTTAGCCATTCGCAGGTCGGACCATATGCCTTCAGCAGTGGGTCTCGCATGCGTTGGGTGCTAGTCAACCCGGAGGCAAAGCGTAGACGCGACGGGCAAATTCCGGAGCAAGCTCCTGAATCAGCTTCCAGCCATTCTCACCGTTGGTCAAGATCACGTATCCCGATTTTCGGCTCGGCGACATCTCCGCCAACGAGTGAAACCCCGATTGATCGCCGCCATGGCTTATTAGCACGTCAAATTCAACGGTCTTCGCGACTTTCCAGCCAAGGGCCCAGGAGATAGAATATCCAGATCCGTCTTCGACCTTGATCTGAGGTGTAAGCATTTCGCGAATGCTTGCTCTCTGCAGGTGAAACGTATCAGCCGGCTTAGGGTCCAAGATCGCGAGGAGAAACCTAGCGTAGTCTATTGCAGTCGTGAGGAGGCCGCCCATTGAGCCGTACCGGGCCGCGCCCGCTGAAGTGTACTTGCGCACGGCCAGCTGCCTACCCTGTTCGTCATGGGGCCGGGCCAGGTTCTGATCGAGTCCGTCGTGCGACAAGTAGCCAGAAGATTCCATTCTGAGTGGTTTAAGGATGTTGGACTTCATGTACGAATCGAAGTCGGTGCCGCATACTTTGAGGTCCATTTCGTAAGTTTCACAAGGTGATGCCAGCGTATGCCCAGTCAATTTCGTCGCGACCGACTGCAAGTATGCGTAGGCCTCGCCCGAGTATTGCCACCTTTCACCAGGATTGAAATGGATTCTCAGTGGATTCTCGCGGGACCGGATGTCCTGAAAGCCGCTAGTGTGAGACAGAACATGACGCGCGGTGATCCGATCCAACCTTGGATCTCCATTGAGAAAACGCTCCGACGTATAGGTGCTCAACGGTGTGTCGAGGTTGAGGATGCCTCGTTCGTGCAACTGCATGACTGCATACGCAAACACAGGCTTGCTCATCGAGGCCGCCTCGAAGATTGAGCCGTCGGTGACTGGCAGCTTCGAAGCCTCGTCCCGGACGCCAAAACCTCGACTCCAAACCACTTGTAAATCTCTGATGACGGCCAACGACACCCCTGGCACCCGATGTCTGGCGGCGCTATCGAGGACCCTTTTTTCCAGGTCGATGGACTGCTCCTTCCAAGAGCTAGTGCGGATCTCCTGTGTATTCGAAGTTGTTCGGGGCGAACATCCTCCAAGTGCGAGGAGTGAAGAATGCAGTGCGGTTTGTCGGAGGAATTTCCTTCGAGGGGCATTCAGCAGCATGTGCATATTGTAATCACGCATCCTGCACCAACGCACCGCGGCTCCAGAGGTCGACAGGTGTTGAGCGATTCCAATCTTGGGGATATGGCTCTACCACTCCCTTAGATGCTGCTCCAGCAATTCGATTGGGGAGACTCAGGCGACGGCGCACTGTTCGTCGGGCCACGATGAGGCGTATCTGGAGCCCAATCCATACGGTGAAGGTGAAGCTTAGTCTGTCGAGCTATTCCGACGCGGTTGATGGCATGGGGAGGACAAGCGAATTGTCCCGGTTGTGAACTGCGGATTCCGATTGATGAGAAGATTGGGATCCGGATGGTGCCTGGCGAATCGGCGCTGGAGCTTCAAGGCCGTATTGTCAAACAGACTCTTGCCCTGGCTGGCATCGGAAGGTTCCTTGGATCGCTGGCCGCCTGGGGCTTAGCAGAATCGATCTCGAGGCTACGATTTGGCTGGGTTCCGCCAACCTGATCAGCTTTTTCACGATGCTATTGATTATCGGGCTTGTCGCAATTCTGGCTGGATGCGTTCCTGCGCGCCGCGCTTCGAAAATCGACTCGATGATCGCGTTGCGCGCCAGCTAGGAACGCTATACTGGGCGGGGTTTAGTGAACTATGCTGCATGAATTGATCAAGGTCTGGTTTGAGTGGTCGCGCGATATGGGATATTGGGGCGTTTTTGCGATGATGGCGTTGGAGAGCACCATCATCCCAGTGCCATCGGAGATCATCATGCCGCCGGCGGGGTATTGGGCTGCGCAGGGGCAGATGTCGCTGTGGGGCGTGATTCTGGCGGGCGGACTGGGGTCGACTTTCGGATCGAGCCTTTGTTATTGGTTTTCGTATACGGTTGGGCGGACTGTTTTGACGCGATACGGGAAATGGTTGTTGTTGCCGCCGGAGCGGCTGGAGTTGGCGGAACGATGGCTGGCGGAGTATGCGTTGGGTGGAGTGTTTTTGTCGCGATTGTTGCCCGTGGTTCGGCATTTGATCGGGTTCCCGGCAGGATTGATTCGAGTGCCGTTTGGGAAGTTTGTGCTGGTGACCTTTGTGGGCTCTACGATGTGGTGCGGGATATTGGCTGTGTTCGGGGCAAAGACGATTGGGCAGCAGCCTGAATTGTTGAACGATCCGCAGGCGCTGACTCAAGCAGTGAAGGGGAATCTGGTTTGGTTTGTGCTGCTGGTTGTGGGACTGGGGGCGGGGTGGATGTTTGTGCGGTGGTTTGGCAACCGTACTCGCTCAGTCTGAGTACAATCAAGAGGTCTAATGAATCTGCCTCTTACGCGAATCAACATCGAGAAATTTCGGGGCGTTCGCAATGTCACCCTGGAAGATATGGGCCGCGTCAATCTGCTTGTTGGAGTCAATAATTCTGGTAAGACTTCGGTGCTGGAGGCGATTAGCACTTTTTGCCGGCCTCTGGATTTTGGCGCTTATGTAGAGGTTGCAAGGCAGAGGGAATTTCAAATTCCAAGCTTCCAAATCGAAGATCATTATCGATGGCTTTTCGCTCAGCACTTGAATCCAGTCGGAGATTGGGCCGGAGAGAACTTAGTAGGTGGTAGCGGGACCATTGAAGTTTTAGAAGTTCGAGC
>JANXLY010000335.1 GCA_025354885.1 Acidobacteriota bacterium
AGGTGCTAAGAGAGCAATGACGCAATCTGAGTCAAAAGCAATCCGGATTCTCCACGTTTTTGGATGTATGGATCGTGGTGGAGCAGAAACGCGAACCGTTGAGTTGATGCGCTCAGTTGATCGTGCGAAGTTTCAATTTGAATTTGCAGTTTTACTCGGGCGACTCGGAGACTTTGACAGTGAAATCACAGGAATGGGAGGAAAAGTTCATTACCTGAAACTGGACTGGACCTTGCCGTTTCGATTCCTTGCCCTGCTTGAGCGGGGCCACTATGACGTGCTTCATTCTCACGTACACTTTTTTAGCGGCGTCTTACTGTTACTGGGTTGCATGGCAGGAGTCCACAAGAGAATTGCTCATTTCAGAAGTACAGCAGACGGCAAGGGAAATGGCCGGATACGACGGGTTCGGAATCAGTTTTTAGGATTTCTACTCCGCCAAACGGCGACCGATCTCGTTGGGGTGAGCGAAGCCAGTCTTGCGATCGCTCTGGGGCCGGACTGGGCCGCTGACGAACGATGTCAGGTGATCTATTCAGGAATCAGGAAAGGCGACTTTCAAAAGGAGCCGGATCGATCTGGAGTGAGACAGGAATTTGGATTTCCGGGAAATTGCCGACTTGTCATTCACGTGGGTCGACAGGTTCCAGAAAAAAATCATGCTCGACTGATCCGGGTATTTGCTGCAATCGCGAGGCAAGTGCCAGAAGCAAGACTGTTACTGGCAGGAAAACAGGAAGATTCGATTGAAGTTGAAATTTCCGATATTGCAAGGCGAGAAGGTGTGTTCGGAAGCATCGCGTTTGCGGGAGTTCGCAACGACATCGGACGTCTACTGGCGGCAGCGGATCTGATGATCTTCCCTTCTTTTCGCGAAGGGCTGCCAGGCGCGGTTGTCGAAGCTTCGGCAGCTGGAATTCCGATCATTGCGAGCACAATCCCAGGAATTACTGAGCTTTGTGGCATGCTGCCGGGATTGGTTTGCGTTGAACTGGATGAACCAGATTGCAAGTGGGCCGAGTTTGGAATCGGAGCAATGAAGAGTTCGGTTGGAAATGAATCGCTACGCCGCGACTTCCCTGCTCTTCTCGATCTGCAGTACTCGAAAAATCGCTTTGAATGCCTCTACACACAAAGCCGGAAGAAGATCAAGATACAGCACGAAGAGCTTCGAGATCTTTCTGGGAGGAGCAGATGATACGAAAACTGGAGCGAAGTTCCTTGCTAATTGCGGCTCTGGGAACTGCGATGGTCTGGATCTTGCCATATCTGCTCGAGGGAAGCAGTGCACCGGAATGGCTACTCAGCCGTTGGTACCTTTTGGTTGGAGCACCAGCGCTGCTTTTCGGCGTCTTTGCATTCCAACGTTACGGTGGTTTTGCTCACGCCCCGGCTGTAGTCTGCTATTCGGCCTTGATCACAGTCGGCTGCCTCTGGACGGACCAGAGCGAAGAAGGACGTGCGCTGTTAATTGCCGCAGCCTTTGTGATGGTGCTTCCCATCGCTGCTTTGATTCGGAAGCAGGATTTTCTCGAATCCTTTCTGGTTTCCTATGCGCTGGCGAGCACAGCTACCATGCTGTTCGCATTGGCCATGACCGGTAGTCTGACGCTGAAGGACTCGGTCGGAACAACGACAACCAACACCAATGGAATCGGCATTCAGGCTGCACTCTCTGCTCTGTTTTTGCTCATGTTCTTTCCGCAAGGAAAGGGATGGCGACGAATCCTTTGTGCCTGTTGCGTTGTCTTTCTCGTCATCTGTGCGATCGATACCGCCTCAAGGACTGCCTTTGTCGCGATGGCTGGATCGCTGCTGATCGCTTTGTTTTCGTTGAGTCGCAAATCCGCAGTACAGATCTCGGTTCTATTGACAATCGCAGGATTGGGCGCAGTGGGCGTGAGCGAAGTTTTGGATCTGGAGACCCGATTTTACCAGGGAATTCAAAGTCGGCTTCTGGAAGACGAAGAAGGCACAAGAGGCACGCTGGGAGACAGAGTCCAGATCTGGGACGTCGCTGTGGTTGCCTTCCTTAGCGATACGAACTGGCTGCATGGAACGGGCACTGGCGGGGTGGACAAAGCGCTGGGTACACTCTATGAAAGCAAGGGCCGCGCCAAAGGGCGCGACGGAATTTGGCGCTTACATGCGCACAACACATTGGTGTGGAGTGGAGTTGCAATGGGAATTCCAGGGGTCCTCGTGTTGATCTGGATGGGGCTGAGCATGCTGATTGCAGCCTATCGCCTGGATCAGCAGTTCAAGAGTTGGGAACACTTGACACTCGCGTCCTTTGCAGGAATCACGAGCTTCGGGGGAGTGCTAACGCAGGATGGATGCTGGTGTGTGTTGGGGGGGGCGTTACTTTGCGGATTGTCGGCACCGCTACAATCGACTGCCGTTGCAACGCAGTATGTGTTTTGTCCTGAGGAGTTGAAGAAGCATCGAGGGGGCCAGATCGGTCCGGAGCCGGAATGGATGTGACCGTGAGCCTCGAGGCACGCTACCAGATCGCGAGAGATGGATCGGTCTGGTCTCAAGCCGGGATGGCACGTCCATTTTGGGAGCGCTATCTGGATGTGTTTGACAGAGTCCGAGTAGTAGCGAGAGCGACCAGAATAGAAGATCCTCCTGAGGGTTGGCTGCCTGTTACCGGGAAGAATATCAGCTTCTGTCCGATTCCAGATTTCTTAGGGCCATGGCAATATTTGCAGCAGTATCGGGTGGTTCGGAAGGCGATCCGAGCGGCAATTCCAAAGGATGGGGCGCTGATCATGCGGGTAGGCTCGCAGATAGCGAACGTCATGAGCAGCGAGTTGCGGCACAGCGGCTATCCCTATGCTCTCGAAGTTATTGGAGATCCCTATGACGTGTTCGCTCCGGGAGTTGTGGAACATCCTTTGCGGCCATTTTTCCGTTGGCATTTCGCGAACAGCTTGCGGACGCAGTGTTTGAATGCAATCGGAGTCGCCTATGTAACACGGCATTCGCTACAGAATCGGTATCCGACCAGAAGGATCAGCGAGAGCTTGAGTGATGTTGAATTGACTGGAGATGCGGTGCTGGGTGGAATTGCCTCCACTTATTTCTCGAGCATCGAGTTGGAAGCATCGAGTATCGCGGAAGGAATGCGAAAAGCAAGAACGGCTGGACCGTACCGCATCATCACGGTGGGATCACTTGCCCAGATGTACAAAGGCGTGGATGTGCTGATCGAGGCCATATCACTGTGTGTTCAAGGCGGTTTGGACGTGTCGGCGACCGTTGTGGGTGACGGAAAGTTTCGTGCTTCGCTAGAAGCATTAGCGCGGAGCAGAGGAGTGGAAGAGCGGCTGGAGTTTGCCGGGCAACTTACGGCGGGTAAAGCAGTCAGGGACAGGCTGGATCAGGCGGATCTTTTTGTGATGCCGTCACGAACCGAAGGGCTGCCAAGGGCATTGATTGAAGCGATGGCAAGAGGATTACCGTGCGTCGGGTCGGCGGTTGGAGGAATCCCGGAACTGCTCGCGGAGGACGATGTGATTCCTCCAAGTAATCCGAAGGCCCTGGCGCTCAAAATACAGGAAGTACTAGGACAACCAACACGGATGGATGCGATGTCGAATCGAAACCAGGCGATTTCGCTCGAATACGGAGATCAGGTTTTGAGACAGCGGCGGCAGGCCTTTTATCGTCATGTACTCGATGGAACCAAGGAGTGGCATGATCGAAACCGCCATTAGCAACGAAGTTTTTGTTCCGGATGTGACCAAGCAAGAGGCCCGGCCCGCGATCTGCATTGTGGTGGCAGTGACGATGACGATCGAGGTGTTTTTGCTTGAGCAACTCGCCGCGCTGATGCCGCTTTATGAGATCACACTAGTCGCAAATTGTCCTGAAAAGCAGCACATGAAAAGCTTTGGCCTCAATCTGGAGATCGTGCACGTACCCATGCAAAGAGGCATTGCGCCGCTTCTGGATTTGAAGTGTCTTTTCCGTCTATATCTGCTTTTTCGAACACGGAAATTCGTGCTGGTGCATTCGATCACACCCAAGGCTGGATTGCTGTCCATGGTGGCAGCAAGTCTGGCGAGGGTGCCAATCCGGGTGCATACCTTCACTGGACAAGTTTGGGCAACGATGGCGGGTTGGAGGCGCAAGGTTCTGAGAAGTCTGGACCAGGTTTTGGCCGTCGCTGCGACGCACACGCTTGTGGACAGTCGCTCCCAGCTACAGTTTCTGACTCAGGAAAAAGTTTTGAATGGATGCAAATCCGAGGTGCTCGGGATTGGAAGCATTAGTGGAGTTGACCTCAAAAGATTTCAGCCACGAGAGGGGGAAGGATTTCGAGTCAGGAAGCAGCTCGACATTCCAAAATACGCTCCGGTATTCGGATTTATTGGGCGCATCAAAAAAGAAAAAGGAGTTCTGGATCTCGCGAGAGCCTTCAGCATGTTGTCGACCCGGGGACCGCTCGCATATTTAGTGATTGTTGGACCGGACGAAGAGAAACTGAGTGATGCGATGAGGGAATTCTCGGGAGAAGCAGCGCAACGGATCCGCTTTGTGGAGTGGACCCGAACGCCAGAGTTCTATATGGCAGCCTTCGATGTCTTGTGTTTACCGAGTTACCGGGAGGGATTTGGAAGCGTAATTATCGAAGCTGCTGCGTGTGGCGTGCCAGCGCTTGCCAGCCGGATATATGGAATTAGCGATGCAGTCGTAGATGGAGCAACAGGACTTTTGCATGAATGTGGCGATGTTTCAGCAATTGCCGCAGGAATGCAGAGAGTTCTGGATGAGGCCGGAATGGTGCAAGAGATGGGCCGCCGCGCTCAAATTCGAGTGCAGCAGGAATTCAATTCCAGCAGACTGAGCAGTGAGCTTGTTGCTTTCTATGATCGAATCCTAAACCACAAGGATGGGACCGGGGCTTGAGAATATGAAACGATTTTTGGACCTTGTGGTGTCGATCCCGGTTCTGATCCTGAGCTTGCCCGTAATGGGACTGCTGGGGATGCTGATCCGCTTCACTATGGGACCGGATGTGCTGTTTCGGCAAAAGCGGCCTGGGCTCGACGGCAAGCTATTCACCATTTTCAAATTTCGAAGCATGAACCAAGCGACCGATTTGGCGGGTGAAGTGCTGGCAGACGAAGCGAGGCTCACGGGACTGGGACAGTTGATGCGGCGCAGCAGCCTCGACGAGTTACCGCAGTTGTGGAACGTAGTTCGAGGCGAAATGAGTCTTGTGGGTCCGCGCCCACTGCTACCCGAATATCTGGCGCTATATGACGAACGCCAGTCGCGTCGCCATGAAGTTTTGCCGGGCATTACCGGATTGGCACAGGTCCAAGGGCGGAATGCGTTGGCATGGGAATCAAGATTGGAACTAGACGTGCTGTACGTTGAGCAACAGAGCTTTCTGCTCGATCTGAAAATTCTCTGGATGACTGTGGTTTGTGTCTGGAATCGATCCGGAATCACACACGAAGGACATGTGACGATGCCAAAATTCCTGGGGTCAATGAAGTGAAGCAAAACGAAGTCGAAGCTTTGTGCGCAAATACGAATGTTGAACTCGGCCGACCGCGAATCGGATTTGGGGGCGACCGGGCAATCGCAATACGAGTGCTGGATTTTCTGCTGGATGAGGGAGTTGTGCCAGCTTTTCTTGTGGTTGCAGACGGGGATGGCGCCAGCCATGCGGAGGTATTGCGTGATCATTTTGGCAGGGCGGGAGGGCGTGTCGTATACGAAGGCAAACAATTCCTCGAAGGAGTCTCGGTGGAGGAGATGAGAGGAATGGCGCTGGACTTTATAATCCTGGTCCATCTGCAGCTCAAACTGCCGAAAGTAATACTCGACATTCCTCGAAAGGGAGTGCTGAACCTGCATCCTGCTTTTTTACCGGATAACCGTGGCTGGCATACGCCGAGTTGGGCGATTCTCAATCAAACGCGCTTTGGGGCTACATTGCACTTCATGAGCGAGGGGATCGATGAAGGGGATATAGTTCACCAACGAGAAACCCCGGTGGAAGCTTCAGACACCGCCGACACACTCTATCAGCGAGCCTTGGAACTCGAACTCGAAGTGTTTCGAGAAGCGTGGTCGGGCCTCGTGAGCAATCAATACAGCCGGACTCGACAACCAGAGGGTGACTGGCCTGCACACAGGAAAAGAGATCTCGCGGCGCAAGAAATTCAAAAGGTAGAGATGGAAGAACAAGTGCGGGCTGGTGAGTTGATCCGGCGACTGAGAGCATTGACGACGAACCGAATTGAAGAGGCATGCTATTTCGAGCAGAATAGTCAAAAATATCGAATCCAGGTGAGTATTGTTCCAGTCGCAGATGCGAAAGGCTCGGAATTGAGTTAGTCATGGCGCGAATCCTATTATCTGTGCCTCATATGTCCGGTGGAGAAGCCCGGTATGTGGAGGAGGCATTCCGCTCCAACTGGCTTTCAACAGTTGGCCCCAATCTGAATGCTTTTGAACAAAGAATTGAAGAGCGCCTTGGATTGGGAGCGGTTGCACTATCTAGTGGTACGGCTGCGATTCATCTTGGCCTGCGTCTGCTGGGAGTAGGACCGGGTGATGAAGTGCTCTGTCCGACGCTGACCTTTGCGGCGAGTTGCAATCCAGTGCTCTATCTTGGAGCGACGCCCGTTTTTCTTGATAGCGAGCCATCGAGCTGGAACCTGGATCCGGATTTGCTTGAGTTCGTACTCAAACGGCGAGCGGTACAGAACCGCATTCCGAAAGCACTCGTGGTTGTACATCTGTTTGGGCAGTGCGCGGATATGGACGCCATCCGCGTCAGTTGTGACCGGTATGGGGTCAGCATCCTTGAAGATGCGGCTGAAGCCTTAGGGGCAATGTATCGCGGCCGACCGGCGGGCAGCCTGGGGGATGTGGCGGCGTTTTCCTTCAACGGCAACAAGATGATTACAACCACCGGCGGAGGGATGCTGGTATCCAGGCGAAGGGACTGGGTCGAAAAAGCGCGCTTTTGGTCGACGCAGGCACGCGACTCTGGAATCGCATTTGAACACTCGGAGCTGGGTTACAACTACCGACTAAGTAATGTTCTGGCAGGCATCGGACTGGGACAACTGGAAGTCCTGGACCAACGGGTGAGAGAGCGCCGGATCATTGCTTTCCGCTATGCGGAGGCCTTTCGGAACCTGAAAGGAATCACGCTCATGCCGCAGGCTGCATATGGGCTGCATACGAACTGGTTGAGTTGCTTTCTGATTGATTCGGGGAGATTTGGAATTGAGCGGGATCAACTGATTTCACGACTGAATGCGGTGGATATTGAATCGAGACCGGTGTGGAAGCCGATGCACCTGCAAAAACTTTACGAGCAATGCGAGAGCCACGGCGGAAGGGTGGCGGAAGACTTGTTCCGTCGCGGCATCTGCTTACCCAGTTCGAGTAATTTGACACTGGAAGATCAAGAGCGAGTGATTCGGGTGGTTCAGGAGGCTGCAAACAGCGGAGCCCACAAACAGGCTTACGCCGATTTCGCAGTTCCATCCAGGGTTTGATCGCCAGAGACAATGAAATGAACAGCAATACTAAATATTCAGGCCTATATCGCACGGCGAAGCAACTATTACGACATCGCAAAACTGTCGTTTCTAGTGTCGAAGTAAGCATTGCAGCGGTCGCCCTGTTTTTGGCATTCCAACTGAGATTTGACTTCAACATCCCTGAATCCTATTGGCCGCATTTGACAATTGCTCTGCTGATTGGCTTGCCCATCAAGCTTTTTTTCTCACTTGCCTTTGGCGTGCACAGACATTCATTCCGCTATGTATGTGTCCAGGATTTTGCGCGACTTATGATGGTGCAATTGTGCGCAACCGGAACAGGCTCGCTCATTCTTGCCTGGATCGTTACCGGATTTCCGCGTTCGGTCTACTTCCTGCACTTCCTCCTGAGTCTGGTGCTGACTGCAGGAACTCGGGCAGGAGCGATGTTCATCGGAGAGTTTATGCTTCGACAACGGATTGGAGCGAAGCATCGAAATGCCGTAATTTACGGTGCCGGAGCAGCCGGCGTAGCGCTGTTGAGGGAGCTTCGGAACAACCCAAGCCTGCTCTACAAGGTAAAGGGATTCATCGACGACCAAAGGGGTGGTAGAGGATACCTGATTCACGGCATTCGGCTACTGGGGCGGGGAGAAGACCTGCCGGCAATCGCCAAGCTCCACGATATCGAAGTCGCTTTGATCGCGATCCCTTCGGCGAAGAAGGGGCAGGTCCTGGAAATTCTTGATCATTGCTGCAAGGCTGGCTTGCAATCCCTTACGATCCCCGGACTGGGAGAAATCATGGAAGGCAGAGGGCTGGCGAGACAACTTCGAGATGTGGCGGTGGAGGACTTGCTGGGACGCAGTGCGGTGCGACTCGATCAGGACAGGATCCGAACAAAACACAAAGGGCGGACGATATTGGTGACTGGCGCGGCAGGATCGATCGGATCGGAACTGTGTAGACAAGTAGCACTATTTGAGCCGGCCACCATTGTGGGCTATGACATGTCCGAATCCGCATTGTTTGAAATTGAACAAGAAATGGCCGGGAGCTTTCCGAAATTGCAATTTTGTCCGGAAATCGGAAGCATTCAGAATCAGCAACGACTGGCTGAAGTATTTGAGCTATATCGACCGACGATTGTCTATCATGCGGCCGCTTATAAACACGTTCCGATGATGGAGGCACATGTCTTTGAGGCAGTAGAGAACAACGTATTCGGAACACTGAACGTGGCGATTGCAGCGGGGCGGAGCCGTGTGGAAGATTTCGTAATGATCTCCTCGGACAAGGCCGTTCGGCCAACCAATGTAATGGGCACAACAAAGCGGATTGCCGAAATGGTGATCCGTTCGATGAAACTGGGCAGCACGAAGTTTGTTTCGGTGCGCTTTGGAAATGTTTTGGGAAGCAATGGCAGTGTCGTGCCGATATTCAAGCGGCAGATAGCGAGCGGCGGCCCGGTGCTGGTTACACATCCCGAGATGCGCCGGTTTTTCATGACAATTCCTGAAGCATCGCAACTGGTGCTGCAATCCTGCACGATGGGGCAGGGCGGAGAGATTTTCGTACTGGATATGGGCGAAGCGGTGAAGATAGTGGATTTGGCCCGCAATCTGATCCTGCTATCGGGGCTGAGGCCGGATGAAGACATCAAAGTGGAGTTTTCTGGAGTCAGACCTGGGGAGAAGTTATATGAAGAAGTAAGTACTCTTGATGAAAATGTGTTACCAACTTATCATGACAAGATCAAGATCTTTTCCGGCGGCGCTCAATCGTGGATTGTAATGGAAAAACAGCTGAACCAGTTACAGCACTTATGTGCTGCAAGAAAATTTGACGAACTGATCCTGACGCTGAAGGAAATTGTACCGGAGTACAACCCAAGCAGCGAAGTTCTAAGGAGAGCCATCCAGCCGAAGGAGCCAGATTTCTCCATGGCCGAAATCCAGGCCGGGATGATTCAATAAAAGTCACGCTTTGTCTCGACGGGCAAGTGCTGGAAGCGTTGCCAGAGCTGCGCCCCAGAAGGCGAACTGAAGAGTGGCGAAGGCGGGCGTTTGCTGCATTGGATAATCGAAAAACCCGTGCAGCCAGACAAAGACAAACCCAAGCGACCACCACTCCTCACGTGCGGCGCGGACTGCACTGAGCCAGATAGACAAAACCAAAAGAAGCAAAGCGATGCCACCTTCAATGAACCACTGGAGCCAATCATTGTGGGCCTGATTGATGCGCTGGCCGAGGTCAAAGCGGGCGAATTCCGGATAGACAGTACTCCAGGTCCCAAGTCCGGAGCCAGACCAGAAGTAGGTTGCTGCCATATCGAGACTCGCCAAATTGATGGCCCAACGACTATCGAGAGCAAAGTCGGTTGTCTTGAGTCGCAAAAGAATGGGATCGGCACCAAGCAGAGCAATTGCAATCGCTAGCGAAAGCAAAGAGAAGGTTGCGAGACGAAATGAGGAGAGCGCAGAATTACTGCGGGCATAGCAAACAGAGAGGAGTAGCGCTTCGAGGCTGATCACCAAGACTCCACCTCGCGAAGCGGAAACCACGACTGCAGCAAAGAGAACGGCAGCGGCAGACAGGTAGAGCCATGAGCGATCTGCCCGCTTTGATGCAGACCAGAAGGCAGTCGCTAGACCGAGCTGGGCGAAGTTCGCGAATTTTGTGTGATAAGTGAAGGGCCCAAAAACCTGACTCTCAAATCCGCTATCGAAGATCCACCAAACACGACCCGGGGCGCTGTAGTTTTGAAGCACACCGAACAGGCAAAGCACACTTGAGCCGAGGGCAAAGGATTCGACGGCAACTTGTCGGGCTTTGCGATCGCGACAGTGATTGCAGGCTAGAAATGCGCAAGTGGCGAAAGTAAACCACTCGATTGCGGCCCGACGAGTTTCCCAAAGATTGGCGGAGTGGCTGGACGAGAATTGCAGCAATGCGAGGGTAGCGACGGCCAGTGGCAAAAGAAGAAGCGGATGAAAGGAGAGGCGCAGGGCATAGGTTTCGAGTGGTAAAAACAGAGCGAAGAGAGCAAAGCTGAGGAGGATTTGCAGAATTGAGAAGGTCCAGGCATCGGGGAGCCAGAGAGTGATTAGGCCAAAGCTGAGGGCGGAGACTGTGAGCAGAGCCGAATACCTTTGACCGCTCATGGCCGCGCTGCAACTTGGGTATTCTGGCTGCTGACGGGAATCATCGTAACCGATCGGATATGCAATTCCTGTTCTTGACGCACGGTCCCCGGGGTGCGGCGGTATTCAAGAGCCACGCACCAAAGACGGTCTTCGGACGAGGCGGGGATCAATAGGCTTTGGTGATTCCAATCTGTGGAATGAGGAATCGTGATTTGAGGAGGAGAGGATCTGCCTGGGCGCAAGTCACGGAAGGTCCAGGAAAAGCCGGGGTTGAGAATCATGGATCCACTTTGGGTTTGGGCTTCAAACCGGTAGGATCGATTCGGGGGAATGCGGATGACTTGGGTCATGAGTTCGACAGCCTGTGGCTGGCTGCCGCTGAGGAGAACGGTTGCGATACCCTGGTCGGGCCAGACTTTAGCCGAAACTGAGTCAGAAAGTGTGAGACGCCAATCGAGAGGGTTTTGCGAGGGCTTGGTACGGAAACTTGCGTTCATGACAAGCTGATTTTCACTCCAGGAACCGAAACTTTCTGGACTGATCGCAGCGAGAAGATTGGATAGCTGAGCGGCTTGGGCACCATTGCCGAGGGAGATGAGCCGTTCGATGGCGGAGTTGAGGACCGCCGCCTCTTCGGCTGTGGCGGGAAAACTGCGCTTGAACCACTTGGAGAGCGGGTCGAAATCGAGACCGGGCCAGGCATCGGGCTGCGTGGGAATGAGTTGACAGAGATTTCTGGAGACTTCAAGGATCAACTGCCCATCTGGTTGAGAGACACGGTAGCGGAGGTAGGCGAGCAGCAGTTTGCGGTTGGGTGGCAGGGCATCGCGTAAAAACTCGGACGGGGATAGGCCACTGGACTCGATTTGGGTGAAGAGAGCGCGCAAGTCACCGGATCCGCGATGCAGAGCGTTTTTGGCCCAAATCCTTGCTTTTTCGTTGTTCTCGTGTCGAGTGTAAAAATTGACGAGCGACCAGCGGGCAAGGAAAGTCTGGTTCAGTCGGGCAGCACGGAGGAGGAGTTGTTCGGCCATAAGGAGTTGGCCTTTGCGCTCGGCATGAATGGCAAGCTGGATGAGGATTTCCGCATTTCGTGGGTCAAGCTGGTTTGCCAGATTCCAGGAAGCAGAAGAATCGCTGGCCGATTGATCGAGAAGTTGAGCCTGGAGGGTGTGCCCGTAGGCATTGAGCGGATCGAGTCTTAGCGCGTCCTGGATATTGGGAATTGTGGGGCGGCGACGCGAATAATCAGCCCGGGCAAGCTGGACATTGAGGGCAGTTACGGCGAAAAAGGCAAGAGTCAAAGCGGCAACCACAGCAGCGCGGAGCGTGGGGAAAGAGACATCCGCTTGGACTGGATTGGTTTGGCGCACGCCTGTTATGAATACAGTCTGCTGGAACAAGAAAAGTCTCAAACAAAGTGGATCTGGTCCGATAAGGCTGAAGAAGGGTGAGTTGCGCACAACGGGGCACGCTCAAAGTCAGGACACAAGAAGGAACAAGAAATGAAGCACTTTCAGAGCAGTATGAGCATTTTGATTCTGGGGACGGTCGTCGCTTCGACGCTGATCGCCGAATCGCACATTGGAGTTGCGTCGTCCCGCGGAAGCATGTCGGTGAATCATGAATCAGTTCGTGGAAATGCAAACCTTGGGACGGGGGCATCGATACAGACCCAGGATGAAGTGAGCCAAGTGGAATTACGGAATGGAGTAAGGCTGACCTTGGGGCAGCGGAGTTCGGCTTCTTTTCACGCAGATCGAGCTGAATTGACAGAAGGAGGAGCGCAGATTTCCGCGAAGAGTGGTTACGGGATTGAAGCATTGGGCTATCGCTTTTCAGCCGAGAATGGAGAAGCGACGGCGAGAGTGGCCTACGAGAACCCGAATCGGGTGTTGATTTCGGCAATGCAGGGCCCGGTGAAGGTGATGAACCGTGAAGGGATCTTGATGGCACATTTAGCGCCAGGAAATACTTACTTTTTTGAAGATCAGGCGGACGCGCAGTCGGCACGCAGTGCAGGACAGAAGAATCCAGCCACGCGCAGAACGGCTAGGGCGGCAAGGAAGGGACTTTCGCGTCCCACCAGGTGGGGCATTATTGTCGGCGCGGGTGGGACGGCTGCAAGTCTGGGAATCGTTGCAGGTCTGAACAATAACGACGCGAGCCGCTAGACAGGTTCCGTTCGCGAGAGGACAGTGGAAATAGCTGGGCTCGCGCGGTATATCGAATTCGCTCCGACCACTCCCCCCGAAATCTAATCTGTAATTGTCTGAAATTGTCTGAAAGCTGCCACGCTTTGAGTTCGACTGAGGTCCATGCCAATGGTCCGGCCAAGAAAGTGAAGTATATGCAGACCAGCCGAAAGATCGGAATGATTCAGCAGACCCGCCGCAAGCTACTGCAAACTGTATCCGGACTTGCACCCTTTGGCCTGATTGTGGGGAATGCAAGGGCCACAGATTCGGGGGAAACGAAGCCAAATTCGGCAGTAGACCTGCTGTTGGACCGGGTGATCGCGAGCGAATCGAAGATGATGAAAACGCTTGGGGAGCGGACACCGATCCTTGAGACGTATATCCAGGAAGAATCGCCTGCTGGAGGAGTAGCTAGGGAGAGCCGGGACCATTATTTTCTGGGACGAATGGTGCTTGTGAATTCCGTAAACTACGTATCGTTTGTGAAGCGATCCGTTGAAGTCGCACCTGTAATGGAAGCGCGGTCCAAGGTCAGACTGCCGTTTTTCCGAAAAGCTGCAACTGTGCCAGATGCGCCAGAACAAGTAGCATTTCTGCCTGTTGGATTTGCGCAGATGGCACTTCTCGATTCTAAGTCGTTCGACCGAAAGACTTACAAATTCGACTATGTGCGACGGGAATTTTTAGGTGAAGTTCGGTGTCTGGTCTTTGATGTATCGCCGATTGCTCAGGATCAGCCTGGTAAGTTCATTGGCCGTATCTGGGTGGAAGACCAGGATGCGTGCATCGTCAGACTCAATGGGACCTACACATTTCGGAGCGAAGAAGGTGTGTACTTCCATTTCGACAGTTGGAGGGTAAATGCGGCCCCAGGTGTCTGGATTCCGGCTGTCATTTATGTGGAGGATTCGGTGGCGCAATCAGATGGCATGGGTGGTAAGGGCGTGGCGGCGCGATTCAAAGGACAGACCCGGATCTGGAGCTATGAAACGCAATCGAATAAACGGATGGAGGAATTGACCTCGATTCTGGTGGAATCAGAAACCAAGATCCGGGACAGCGAAACGCGAGAGGAAGTATCTCCGATTGAGGGGCAGAGGCGCTGGGAGCGGGAAGCGGAATGGAACGTAATTGAGCGTCTCGAAAAAATCGGCTTGATTGCGCCTTTGGGGGAAGTGGACAAGGTGCTGAACACGGTAGTGAACAACCTGATTTTGACCAATTCTCTCGATCTGGATGCGCAATGCAGGCTGTTGTTGACTACGCCGCTTGAGACATTTACGATCGGCCACACACTGGTGATCAGTCGCGGGCTGGTGGATGTGCTGCCGGATGAAGCGAGTCTGGCACTGGTACTGGCGATGGAATTGGCACATGTTGCCCTTGGGCATCCGACGCGAACGGAATATGCATTCAACGACCGGACGATGGTTGGGGACGAGGCAGTTCTGGACCGTTTCCGCTTCTCGCGGACAGCGGATGAAGTGGGAACGGCGATGAAGAAGGCAACGCTACTGCTTGCAAACTCGCCGTACAAGGAAAAACTGGCGGGGGCTGGCCTTTTTTTGAAGGCACTGCAAGCGAAGAGTGGCGGATTGCCGCGTCTGATTCAGGCAACGCTGGGGAACGATTTGAGCATGTACCTGCAGACTCCCGAATTCACGGAACTACTGGCGAAGGCGCCACCGATTGAAGACAACAAACTGGAGCAAATTGCAGCTTTGCCATTGGGGTCGCGAGTACGGCTCGAGCCCTGGGCGAATCGGACTTATCTGATGAAGACAAAATCGGTTGCGCTGTTGTCGTCGCGCGAGAAGATGCCGTTTGAGATAGCGCCAGTGAATATTCATCTGACTCGGCAACCTGGAGCTGCGAACCCAACCGGATCGGCGAAGTAGGCGTTTGGAATTCGCCGGGAAAATTGTGATGGAAGTTAGAGAATTCACACCCGCAATGCTTCCCCTGGAGCCGTTCCTGGCGCTGGAAGACAGGACAGCACGAGAACGAACGGTGAGCTTCGCGGCAGGAATCATCGCCAATGCCATCCTGCTCGTGGTGCTTGCGCTGGGAAGACCAACAGAATCATCGACGCCACTTCAGCACTCATCGACGAGAATTATGCTGATCGCACCGACTCTTGCCGCAACGCCCTTGCCACCACTATCAATACAGAAAGTGAATGTTGAAAAATCGAAAGCTCGTCGAGCCAATCTGGAACTGTCAAAGTCGATAAAGACACCAATACCGGCACCCGTTATGACAGAACCTCCTACGTTGCGAGCGTCGACATTCACTCCACTACCTTCCAGCATTCCAGTGCCGCAAGCAGCCCTAGCGCCGCCTCCACCGAAACCAATCCTCGGCAGCTTTTCAGAAGCAGCGGTGCGGGTAAATTCGAAGCGTATAGAACAGCCGACAAAGATCGTGACTGGGGAATTCTCGAATGCGGCAGTTGCGAAGCCGGGCACGGTGTCTATCCGCACCGCCGAGGTTGGCGCGTTTTCGAGTACAAGTGCGACGAGTCCCAACCGCGCAGGGAGATTGGCAATTATGGCGCAAGACAGTGGATTTTCAATCGTGACCGCTTACAATTCATCAGGTCCCAGAATGGAGCAGGTAAGTGATTCCGGATTTGGCAGCGCGGAGCGAAGTGTAGTTCAGAAGAAGGCAACAGGTGCGGGTGTAACATCAGGCAGTTTCGATGCCTCGCTTGTTGCAGCGTCCAGTTCGAGAAAGAGCGTTGTCAATGCTGCAGTGCCGGACACAAAGGCGGTGGAGATCCTGGGCAAAACGAGGCCGCTCTACACGGAAGAAGCCAGAAGGTTGCGAATCGAGGGGGAAGTGTCGATGCGCATTCTGTTTGGAGCCGACGGCAAATTGAGGGTTCAGTCCATCGTAAGAGGCCTGGGGCATGGTCTCGATGAAAATGCCGCGCTCGCTGCAGCGCAAATCCAGTTCCGACCGGCAACTCAGAATGGGCAGTCGGTCGACCAGACAGCAGTGATTCGGGTGAGATTTCAACTGGCTGAATAGGGCGGCCTCTGCCACGAGGCTGCATTTGTCGATGAAGTAAATTGCAATGGGAGAGTTTCGATGCAGTGTCCAAAGTGTAAGGCCGACAATGTGCGTCCGGCAAAAGAAAAACGACTCGATTTTATTGCCGCTCTAGTGAGAAAGTCGGCATGGCGCTGTCGAGGGTGCGGAGCGAGATTCTATGCTGCATTACACCGGATGCCTGCAAGAACACAAAAGCGGAGTCTTGCGAAATTGTTCAAAAACCCGAGTCCGCGAGCAAAGAAGTGGGCGCAAGAAGCAGCTATTCTGTTTGTTGCACTGTTGCTGTTCTTCGTCTTCGTCAAATATTTGGCGACCGAGCATGGAAGCTCGATTTGAATTAGAATCGGGGCATGCGATATCTGCTTTTGATGCTCGCGTCGAGTTTTGTGCTCAGTTCGCAGGTGACGGTACCTTTGCCGAATCCTTATGGGCAGTCTCCAACAGCCCTGAGGCCGCACTCGGGCTCGACCTCATCCTCACAATCCGCGCACGGCATTCGGACTCTCCGCAGACCGCGTGGATATGTTGGCGGCGGCTACATCGGCAATTCTACACATGAAACAGTAGTCGTCGAAACCGCAGTTCCAGAGAAGGAAGACAAGCTCAAGGAATTGATCGTGAGCCCGACCTATCAGAAAGAAACGATCACGCCAAAGCTGATCGAAATTCCTTAACCAAGCTGGAAGGAATCTCCTCGGCTGGGAATCACGACTTCCAATGCGTAGGTGGACTCGATTACGGTTTTCAGCGCCTGCTGCTGCCTCAATTCACCGTGGACCAGAAAGATTTTCTTCAAACCGGCAGCGACAGGTTTGAGCCAGGCGATCAATTCACGCTGGTCGGCATGGCCTGAGAGTTCGTTGATTCTGGCGACTTCAGCCCGGAGACGAAACGGCTCGCCGAAAATCGGCACTTCGGGCCACTTGTCGAGAATCTTGCGACCGAGCGTGTTTTCGGCCTGAAAGCCGGTAATCAAAACCGTATTGCGAGGATCGGTAATCGTGTTGCGCAGATGGTGGATTACTCGGCCGGCCTCGCACATGCCACTTGCCGAGATAATGATCATGGGTCCGCGTAAATCGTTGAGCGCCTTCGAATCGGCGACGTCACGGATATAGCGTAGACGAGAGAACCCGAACACATCGCCCTCGGCATCCTCGTCGAGCATTTTTGCAGTCTCGGCATCAAACAGGTTGCTGTACTTGCGAAAAGTCTCGGTGACATTGACGGCAAGCGGCGAATCGACGAAGACAGGAATGCTGGGGATTCGTTTGGCCATGACCAATTGGTTGAGCAGCAAAACCAACTGCTGCGTGCGGCCGACAGCAAAGGCAGGAACAACGATCTTTCCTCCCCGAGCGGCGGTTCGATTTACGACGTCAGCCAAAGTGTCAAGTACAGAGCTCTCGTCCTGGTGGAGACGGTCTCCGTATGTCGATTCCATAATCATGTAGTCGCATGGAAGCATGGGCTGAGGATCGCGAATAATCGGCAAATTCGCGCGACCGATATCACCCGAAAACCCGATTCGCGTTCTTCCATCATTCAACACCATACAGACGCTGCCCAGCATGTGGCCTGCTTCGACCGTTTCAACCGTTAAGCCAAATCCAAGATCTTCACTGCCGTGCATGGGCAGATTTTTAAAGAGCGGGAAAGTGTTGTTAGCGTCTTGGCTGGTGTAGATCGGCTCGACCGTAGCTTCCGCATAGTTGTCGAGAATACGCTTGCGCCGATCCCGACGGCGCATCAGGTACTCAGCATCTTTCTCCTGAATGTGAGCACTGTCGAGCAGCATGGCCCGGCAGAGGTCCTGGGTTGCAGGTGTGGCATGGATGGGACCGTGGAAGCCTTGCTTGACAAGGTTGGGGAGGTTGCCCGAGTGGTCGATGTGTGCGTGTGAGAGGACGACCCGATCAATCGAGCGCGCCTCGAAGGGGAAGCAGCAGTTGCGATCGCGGGCCTCTGAGCGGCGGCCCTGGAAGAGGCCGCAGTCGAGGAGGATACTGCGATTACCCTGCCGCAGTTCGTGCATCGATCCGGTAACTGTGCGTGTGGCGCCCCAAAAATTAATTTCCATGGTTAATGCCAAACTATATGTTATCGATGACGCTGCGACACACAATTTTTGTTGGCTTCGGCCTTGCCTTCTCCCTGCTCGCCCAGAAGAAGCCCATCACGCTCGATTCTCTCAGGCAGAGGCCCATGGGCGACGCAACACTTTCTCCCGTGTGGGCTCCCAATGGCTATCAGTTCGCCTACTCGAAGACAGGCGGACTTTTTCTTTTTGATTGCCGCGCCAAGCAGAGCCGTCAGATCTTTGCGAAGTTTAGTGATTTGGCCGCTCTCGCGATCAAGGATTCTCACCCCGATCTTGCGTTTGGGTGGCAGAATCGCCGCGTGAGCGAGCAGCGATTTCAGTGGTCGCCAGACAGCAGCGCGCTTCTGATCTCCGAAGGCGGGGACCTGTTCTGGGTGACTGCGGCAGACGGGAAAACGCAGCAACTGACGAAAACAGAAGTGGCAGAATCAGACCCGAAGTTGAGCCCGGACGGCAAGAAAGTAAGCTACCGGATTGGCAACGATCTCTATGTGCATGAGATTGCGAGCGGCAAGCAGACGCGGCTGACGCGGGATGGGTCGGAACTAATCCTGAACGGCAAACTGGATTGGGTTTATCCGGAAGAACTCGACCTCAATACTGCCTATTGGTGGAGCCCCGACAGTGCGCGCATTGCCTATCTGCAGTTCGATGTTTCGAAAGAAATGATCTATCCGCAAGTCGATCTGCTGAAGACTCCCGCAGTACCGGAACCGGAACGATACCCGCAGGCGGGAACGCCAAATGCCGATGTGAGGCTTGGCGTGGTGGACCTTGAAACTGCGAAGACACGCTGGATGAATCTGGGCGAGACGCGGGATTATTTACTGGCACGTGTTGCCTGGCTGAATCCGATGGAAGTAAGTGTGCAGCGGATGACGCGCGTGCAGGACAAGCTGGAATTTCTCGCTGCGAACTGGGAGACGCGTCAGATCCGCAAAGTATTCAATGAGTCTGATCCATACTGGATCAACGTGAATTCGATGACACGCATGGATGCAGGGCGCAAGCAACTGGTGTGGGCGAGCGAGCGCACCGGGTCGCGTCATCTTTATCTTGTCGATTTTGAAGGCAAGGAACTTGGGCAACTTACTAAGGGCGACTGGGAAGTGGCTGATGTCGCTGGTGTGAACTGGGACAAGAAACTGGTTTACTACACCTCGACAGAAACTAGCCCGCTAGAGCGCCAGCTTTACGTGGTTGGCTTTGACGGCAGGAACAAGAAACAACTCACGAATGAGTCGGGCACGCACACGATCTCGATGAGTCCAACGGCTGAATTCTACACAGATAACTATTCAGCGATTACAAATCCCACACGGCAGACGCTGCATGGAGCAGAGGGACAACTGGTTGAGGAATTGAAGGCGAGCGACCGCAAGGTACTGGAAGAGAACGATATCCTGCCGACGGAATTCCTGAACTTCAAGACGAAGGACGGCGCTACGCTACATGCACGACTGATCAAGCCAAAGGGCTTTGACCCTGCGAAAAAATACCCGGCAATCGTGATGGTTTATGGTGGCCCACACGCGCAGACGATTCGCAACATGTGGACGGGCGGGATGAATCTCGATCAGGTGCTGGCCCACAAGGGCTTCGTGATCTGGCAGGTGGACAATCGCGGGAGTTCCGGTCGTGGCCATCTATGGGAGGCAAAGCTTTATCGCAAGTTTGGCGAGATTGAGGTGCAGGATCAAAAGGCGGGTGTAGAGCATCTGACAAGCCTCGGCTTTGTAGATGCGGCACGGATCGGAATGTCAGGATGGAGTTACGGCGGCTATATGACGCTTAACACAATGTTGTCGGAACCGAAGCTCATCAAGGCAGGCATCAGTGGCGCACCCGTGACGAACTGGCTGCTCTACGACACGATCTATACGGAGCGCTATCTGGGGACGCCGCAGGAAAATGAGAAGGGTTATCGAGACTCCTCGCCTGTACACAAAGCAGCAAAGCTCGAAGGCAAGCTGCTGCTGGTGCACAACATTGGAGACGATAATGTTTTATTCCAGAACATGCTGCAAATGACCAATGCGCTGCAAAAAGCAGGCAAGCATTTCGAATTGCAGGTGTACCCGCAGAAGAGCCACGGGGTGAGCGGTCCGGCTCGCTTTCACCTCAATGAAACGATGGTGGATTTCTTTGAGCGGCAGCTTGGTAAATAAGTACCGATATGCGGTTTTCACCGCTTGGGCCCTCATCGTAATTGGCTATGTCTATGTGAAGGCACCCGTTATTTGGCAGGCTGACTGGACTCATGATGACCTGATGAATTGCTACCGGGCCATGCAATCGTCCTGGAAGCAGTTGTGGCTCGACATCTTCTGTTTCTGGCGGCCGACCCCGCTCTTTCGGCCTGTTGGGGAACTCTTCTACAAAGTGATGTTCGATCCGTTTGGGATGAGTGCATTTGGGTGGCGCGCTGTAGTGGGTGTGTTTCTGATCGGCAATGCGTTTGTGCTGGGACATGTTGCAACGCGACTTAGTTGCAGCATGGCAGTAGGACTGGCCGCCACCGCCATCGCGAGTTTTCACACGCTTTGGGCCCATCTCTATTTGAATACCGGGACGATCTTCGAGATCTTCGCATGCACGTTTGTCTGGGGTGGCTTGGCCTTGTATATCGAGTTTCATGACAAGCCCTGGGTGCCTTACCTGACTTCAATCCTTTTGATTCTGGGCCTTGATTCCAAGGAGAGCGCAATTGTGCTGCCGGTCTTTGTGGTGCTCTATGAATGGATCTGGAATCGGCGCACGCCGTGGGTGTTTTGCGGGCTGGCTACCATCATTTCGCTCGCGTTTATCGTTGGCCGCGTGTACGGCCCTGGCGGCCTGAGCAGTATTGGAAATTACCAGCCTGAATATTCGCTGGGCAACTATGCGAAGAGTTTTCAGCAATATTTCGGAGCATTGATTCTTTGGCAGACTGCTCCCTTGTGGGCGGCTTTGGGCATTGCTTCCCTGCCCTTCTTCTTAAGGACTCGCTTTGCAATATTTGCGGGGCTTGTATTCCCAGTGGGGATCTTGCCGCTGGCATTCGTGCCGCCTCGCGGACTGGACGGAGTTTATGTGGCCTGCGCAGCGCTTGCGCTGGCGCTCTCGGCGCTGCTGCTTCTCTTTTCCAGAGAGAGTTGGCGATTTGCGGGGGCTGCAGCAATGTTCGTAGCGGTAGCTTTCTGGATGCCTGGACTCACATCGATGGACGGGTGGGACAAAGAATTCCATGAAATACGCGGATTCCATGAGGGCCTGAAACTATTAGCGCCTACGATCCCTGCCAAGGCACAGATTCGTTTTGTGAAAGAACCGTTTGGACCCGAAACCCCCTGGGCCAGCGTTTTCGCAACGCGACTGCTGTATCGCGACATGAGCATTGAAGTGGTGGGCGAACATAACCCGGATACAAAGGGATTTGCGCCCGAAAAAGATTTCGCCGCGTTCGAATGGCGCGAAGGAAAGCTCTATCGCCTCAAGTAGTAGGCGGAATCCCAGAAGAGATATTCGTGGTTGGCACCGCTCGCGAAAATCTGGATCAGCTTTTCTGAGGGTTGATCTTTGGCGGCCTGATTCATCATTTTGAGGATCATAGTGACTGTGTCGCGGTAGGCGTCGTCCGAGTAGTAATCGATCCAGCGCTGGTAAGTTGTATTCTTGCTTCCGCGCATTTTCAAAGTGCGGCCGACTTCCCAATAGATCCAGTAGCAGGGCAGCACGGCGGCAAGACCTTCCGTAAAGTTTCCCTGATTCACGTTCTTGCGAAGGAAGGCGATGTAAGCCGAGTTGGCCTTTGAAGGTGACTTGGAACTGGACTTAGTCCCCGACAAGTAAGTGCTATGGATGTGGTCCACTTCTTTGGCGCAGTCTTCAGAACCCTGGATCAGGAACTGCTTCCATTCCGCATTCGGAGCTTTACTAGCCAAGCTCAAGAGGACTTCGCGGTAAGCCTTAAGGTAGGCGATATCTTCTACCAGGTAGCGCTCAAATCGTTCTTTCGAGAGAGTGCCTTCAGCAAGCTCGACAAGGAATGGGTGTTCGATGGTTTTCTGGTAAGTTGGCTTCGCACGATCCCACATCTGATCGGTTAGATCCGCACCAAAGAACAGGAAGAGCAGCGCGAGCATCAGGTGTAGACCTTGGCGATGGGAGTGCCGCCAAAGTCAGTGAGCTTCTCGTGACGGCCGTTGTGGAGATACCAGAGCTTGTGCTGATCGAGGCCAAGCAAATGAAGAATCGTCGCGTGGAAGTCGCGCATATGATAACGATTGCCGACCCCGCGAAGACCGAACTCATCCGTTTCCCCAATGATCTGGCCACCTTTGACACCGCCACCAGCAAACCACATGGTGTAGCCGTGCATGTTGTGGTCGCGCCCATTGCCGCTTTCAGAAGTTGGAAGACGCCCAAATTCGCTGCCCCAAATTACGAGCGTGGAATCGAGCAGTCCGCGCTGCTTCAGGTCTTTGAGCAGCGCAGCCACAGGCTGATCCGTGAGCCCGCACATCTTCTCGTGATTTGCTTTGAGATGACTATGAGCATCCCACTGCATGCTGACCGGACCGCCACCCGAGTAAATCTGAACAAAGCGTACGCCGTGCTCGACCATGCGACGAGCGAGAAGACAACGCATGCCAAAATCCTGAGTGCGCTTTTCACCAACACCGTACATCTTTCGAATGTGTTCGGGTTCACTTGAGATATCGACGGCCTCTGGAGCGCTCGACTGCATGCGGAACGCAAGCTCATAGCTGGCGATGCGGGCTGCCATCTCACTATCGTCGGGTGTCGTATCGAGAGTGTTCATCTGCTGGATGAAATCGATTGTCCGGCGTTGACGTTCCGGGGTGACACCGGCTGGCTTCTTGAGATGAAGGATCGGACTGGAACCACTACGCAACAAGGTGCCCTGGTTGACGGCAGGCAGAAAGGCCGAGTTCCAACAGGGTGTCCCGCCTTCAGGAGTGCCCTCGGGTTGCGGCATCACGACATAGGCGGGGAGATTGTCGCTCTCACTGCCCAGCCCATAGGTGATCCAGGAACCCATGCTGGGATAACCCATCAGGATGCGGCCCGTATGGACCTGATACATGGCGGGGGCATGGACAAGGCTCTCCGTATAGAAACTGCGGACAAAGCAGATGTCGTCCACACATTCGGCAATATTGGGGATCAGGCCAGAGATGGGGATGCCGCTTTGTCCGTACTGTTTGAATTCCCAGGGAGAGGCGAGCAGCGGATTGGAGCCGTCGGTGAACTGGCCGCCAACTTTTCCGAAGCTTGCGGGCAGCGGCTGACCTTCAAACTTCTTGAGGGCAGGCTTGGGGTCGTACAAGTCAATGCTCGAGGGCGCACCAACCATAAATAGAAAGATGACGCTCTTCGCTTTGGGGGCGAAGTGAGGGAGCAGGCTGGCGGCTTTGGCATCACGCTGGAGCAGCCATTCGGCGGCAACTGCACCAAAGCCATTCGCGGCAGTGCGGAGAACGTTTCTACGGGAGGTATACGAAGTCATTGCGATTCAAGATGGCCAAGGCAAAATCCTCAACCGTCCCTCCTTTGGTGAAAAATTCGCGGGCGAGTGAGCGTTCCTTCTCACCCGGCGGACGGCTGAGAGCAAGCGAGTAAGCTTTGTCGACGGCACAGCCCTTCGTAGTGCATGCGATTTGAATCCGCTTGGCGAAAGCTTTGGACTGCTCCTGAATGAAGTCGCTATTGAGCATCGAAAGGCCCTGGAGTGCACTCGTTGAAATGGAACGTTCGGGGCAACTCGACATGGTGTCGGGCTGATCGAAATTCATCATCAGCGGCAGACGGATGGTACGCCTGTTGAGCAGATAGATGCTGCGCCGATACATTTCGGATTTGTCTTTGGGTAGAGGCCAGAGATTGTCGGGTTCGCCTTCGGTAAAAATGATTTCGTAGATCTCGGGCTCGATAGGAGTCTTGATTGGCTTGCCGTACATCTTGAGATTGAGCATGCCGCTTGAGGCGAGGATCGAATCGCGCAGCATGTCAGAATCCATGCGGCGACGCTGGGCGGCTTGCTGCTGATAGGTCTTGCTGGTGAGGATCAGACGGTCGATGTGTTTGATGTCCCAGCCGCTCTCGACGAATTCGACGGCCAGCCAGTCGAGGAGTTTCTGGTTAGTAGGCCGCGCTCCGAGCGCGCCGAAATCATTGGCCGTGGCAACAATTCCTTTGCCAATGCGGAACTGCCAGAGGCGATTGACCATCACGCGGGCAGTAAGAGGATGACTGGGGTCGACGAGCCAGTTGGCGAGGGCCGCACGACGGCCGCGCGGGTCACTCGAAAAGTCACCCAGGTCTTTTGAGAGCACCAGCGGCAGGCCGGCTTCAACAAGCTGTAGCTTGGACTTTGGGTCGCCAACTTTGAGAATGTGAGTCGGTGCGGCCTCGTCAACAGTGAAGACGCCGTAGGCTTGTTCAACCGGGTCAGCTTGATCGAGCTCAAGCACATGAAGCCTCTGTCGCAATGCCGCACGCTTTGCCTTGAGGTCAGGGGGAATGAGTTCCACAACTTCATCCCAGGTGGGGCTGAGCTGGCGCTCGGCCTCTTTGAGAATACGCTTTTGATCATCGTCGAGCTTGTCTTTGGGGACATCGAGAATTGCCCGGAATTGAGGCTCAAGCCCTTTGAGTTTTTCAGCACGAAACAGCGCTCGATACGGCTTTTCGATGTTCGCAATCTGGGTTTCGATGGGGCGAATGAGAGCTTTGTATCTGGCGTAGCGAGCGTCAGAGGCAATCATTGAATCGCCGTCTGCGATCTGAACCTCGCGGAACTCAGTGGCGGCAAGAATCGCCTGGAGCCGGTAGTAATCGGCTTGCAGGATCGGATCGAATTTGTGATTGTGGCAGCGCGCACATCCAACGGTCATGCCCATGAGGCTGGTGGAGATGGCGTGAGTCATCTCGATCAGGTCTTCCTGACGGCTCTCGTCTTTGTCGACATTGCCGCCGACTACGTGGCGCGGGCCGGCCCGCAGAAAGCCGGTAGCGATGAGCGCCTCGGCGTAACCAGGGTAGAGTTCGTCACCGGCCAGTTGCTCGAGAACGAACTTGTTGTAAGGCTTGTTGTTATTGAACGCGCGGATGACGTAGTCGCGGTAGCGCCAGGCGTGCGGGCGTTCGGCATCCAGCTCGAAGCCATTGGTATCGGCATAGCGGACGACGTCGAGCCATTTCTGACCGAGGCGCTCACCGTAGCGGGGGCTGGCCATGAGGCGGTCGATGAGGCGGTTGGTGGCATTGGGACTTGGGTCTTTCAGATACGCTTCGACGTCAGCAGGAGTGGGAGGAAGACCGGTGATGTCGAGAGTGAGCCGACGCACGAGACTGCGCTTTTCAAGCGGATTGCGCTTGGCGGGCTCGAGAGAATCGATTGGGTTTTGATCGGCAGGGGTTGCGACGCGCACCGGTGGCTGAAAAGCCCAGTAATTGCGACGTTTCGCGACAAGAGCCTCCTCTTTCGGATCCACCCGGGACTCCGCCTGTAAAAAGCCGAAACAGAGGATGGCAATTAAA
>JANXLY010000339.1 GCA_025354885.1 Acidobacteriota bacterium
GCAATCCTCTCGATTGCCACGGCCAACGCCTTCATCCTCTACCTCGACCGCATCTGCATGGGCGCGGTCGTGCAGTCACAAAGCTTCCAGTCGGAAATGAACCTGAGCAAGCAGAATGTGGGCGACATCCTTGCAGCTTTCTTTTTCGCTTATGCCCTCGGACAAACTCCGGCCGGCTATCTTGCCGACCGCTTCGGCCCCCGCCGCATGTTAGTAATCTACATCCTGGCCTGGAGTCTCTGCACTGCGCTCACAGGCTTCGTCGGCGGACTCATCGGCTTCATCGTAGTCCGCGCAGCCTGTGGACTCGCCGAAGCCGGAGCCTATCCAGCCAGCGGACTCCTCGTCTCCAAATGGTTCCCCTTCCACCAGCGCGCCAGGGCCAACAGCGTAGTCGCCTTCGGTGGCCGCGTAGGCAATGCGGGTGCGCTCTGGATTACAGCCCTTGCCATCGCCAGCCTGGGCTCCTGGCGTCCGGTCCTGTGGATTTACGGCAGCATCGGAATCGCTCTGGCCATCGCCACACACCTGGTCTTTCGCGATCATCCAACTCTGCACCCTTGGGCCAACGCTGCTGAGAAAGCACTTGTCCCACCACCGGTACCAATAGTCATCCGTAACTCCCCCTGGCTCGCTTTAGCCACCCACCGCGGCCTGTGGTTTCTCAACGTGGCAAGCCTGGGCTTGAACTTTGGCTGGGCCTTTCTAATGACCTGGCTTCCAACTTACTTAGTCGAAGTAAGAGGCTTGGACCAGGTAAGTGCCAGCCGCTTCGTATCACTGGCCTTGCTTGCCGGCCTCGGAGGCGTGTTATTTGGTGGCTGGTGGTGCGATGCACTCACCAAACGATTCGGCCAGCGTTGGGGCCGCCGCCTCCCCTTCGTCATCGGTGGAAGCATCGCCGCAATCTCCTACCTGATCTGCCCATTGCTTCCAAGCCCAATCGCTGTAGCTGCCGCGTGCGCCCTGGTCGCCTTCGCAACGGACAGCGTCAACCCGGCCGTCTGGGCACTGGCCCAGGATATCGGTGGCGCGCACGTAGCCTCCACTATGGCCTGGAGCAACATGTGGGGCAACTTCGGCGCTTCGGCCGTCGCAAAAATCATTCCGATGATTCTCGCCACCAGCCTCCACCAAAAGAATTGGCAGGAGATCTTCTACATCTGCGCCTTCGGTTTCGTAGTGCTGGTAGTCTCGTCTCTCTTCATCGACAGCACCAAAACCCTCGCCATCAAAGCAGCCTGAGCTTCAGGGTCTATCCGACGCCTGCCACGGCGCTGCAGCCCCTTGCATGAGCCCCAGATCCAAAACCAGCGGGCTCTTGTCGATGTACTGAACAAGAATGTGCCGAGGATAAATCTTTAAAGGATTGCACGGGACAAATGGCTGGAGCTGAACTACGATTTTGCATTTAACTCCGCGACCGGCTCGCCCAGAAAAATTACACCTTCTTCTCAACCTCACCTGCTAGTTGAGCATTTGACGACAGGCGCTACAATTGTGGCCAATCAGTTTCGACGATTATAAGCTCCTACTGTTTCGTAATCAGCCGGATGGGTGGGTGGCGGAGATCCCTGCAATTCCTGGATGCTATGCACGGATGCCAACACGCGAAGAAGCTCTCGTCGAACTCGCTGCCATATTTCATGTGATATCGGAAGAGTACAAGGAGCGGAATGAACCGCTTCCCACCGACACAACCGAGATCGTTCATGCCTGGCGCTCGTGCGGATGAATTCCGTCGTGCCGCGTCCAGGCTCGGTTTTCAAAGGGCTCGCCAGGTTGGCAGCCACGAACGCTGGAAGCATCAAGACGGGCGCTCCGCGACGATTCCGATCAAGGGGGCCGAGATATCGGTGCGCCTCTTTTCCAGAGGATCTTGAAGCAACTTGGAATCAACGAGAAGCAATTCGATCGACTCCGCTAGTTCAAATCACCTTTCTGCCATCAAGCTAATCTAAAAGCAAACCGTGTCACCCATCAACCGCCGCTCCCTCTTTCTCCTGCCATCTTTCGCGATGCTAGCCCAAGCGCAAGCCCCACAAGCTCGGCGCGAAATCCGGCTGATCTCAGCAGCACCCAGTCCCTACACCTTACGTCGCGATTCTTATCGCGCCGGTGCCGGAATTCTTCTGAACCTGCGCCGCCTCATCGAAGAACAAAAACTCCCGCTCGATGCCACTTACTACGACGCCGCCCCGCTCTTGAATCAACCGGAGAAGCTGAAGAAGCTGCTCCCCGGCGCGACGGTTCTGATGGTAGGCACATCGGTCTGGGCCCAGGGCCCCTCTTCGATCTCAAGGACTTTCTTCGAAGCGATTGACAACGAATCACTGGCGGGCATAGCTGCCTCAACTTGGGTGACTTCGGGAGGAGCCCACACCGGCGCGTCCTTGGCCTACGAATCCAATCTGGCAACGCTCCGCAGCATGGGAGCAGCGGTCTTCAGCTTCGGCCAGAAGCAGGCGGTTTTCACGACAGACGAGCGAATCAATGGAGAAAAACCCGGCAACTTCACGCTTCTTGATCTATGGTTCATGGAAGGTTTGGCAAAGGCTGCCATCGTGAACGCGATGGCGCTCGGCAACAGCAAACAGGCGAACGAACTCTGGCAACAGCTAAACGCAAAGCCAGCCTACTACCTGGGAAACTTCCCAAAGAGCGAACAAGAGCTGGCCCCCCGCTTCAGCCAAATGCGCGAGCAACTGAACGCCGCCGCAAACCCCAAAAGCAAAGCCCGCCAGGAACTCGACGCCCTCCTCCTTAATTTGCATTAGTCCTCCTGATTCGAGGTCAAGTTCGAAATCTCAGCACGTTGATTGGGCTGGAAAGTTCTGAGGATGAAAAAACCGGCGGCTAAAAAAATACCGAATGCTATTCTGCATAATATTCTCGTTGCCTCTAGCAAGTCCTGACTGCCGTCTCAAGTCGTGCCGGTGAAAGCCCACAGTAAGGATTATTCCCCAATTAAATTGGAGTAATCCCACACTAAGTGTTCTAATTGTCGAACTGCGCAGACGTTGTTCTCCGCGATTAACCAAGCGAAGAGTGTCAGTCTGCCATCTTGCGAGGCAACGAAGATCATCGCCTCGTCGTGTTTTTGAACAAATCGAGCAGCAGATTGGTGTCTTGTCCCACCAAGGTCTTTGAGATTCTTATCTGATTTTCCGCCGCTTAGGCAGTCGATCACTGTCACATCGAAGGGCTCAGGAGGATTCGCATTGAGCTTTGCGCCAAATCCAAGAACACGGAGTGATGTGTCCATGACGACTGCACCATCGATTGCGCTATGCGCGCCAATGGAGCTAAGCAGCGAATTGAGTAAACCTTGATGAGCCGTAACCGCAAAAGAGCGCAATTCGCTCATCTCACTTCCGCCAACCTGATTCTGAGAGCTTTTGGACTCATCAGAAAGCCCTTGCGCCTCAGTCAACTCCTTGAGACGCGCAGGGACGGCCTGAGAGCTAGAAGCTTCAAATTTGAAGGTCAGCTCAATATCCGCTTTCCATGTTTCGTCGGAGGCCGGAACCATGACCAGGGCACCTCCGTGGCCCTGACGGTGAATTTCAACCACAACTTTTTGGATGAGCGAAGCTTTGTGCAATCTTTCAGAAAAAGACTCTGCATCACCAAGCGCTTTGGCCACCATTCTACTGAAACTTGATTTGTCAGCAGTTTCGGGCAAAATCACTTCTCCGCGCTCAAGAATTGCAAGTACATTGCCCGAGTCTGAAACCACAACGGTCCCAGCAGCAGCGATACGGAAGATTGGCCAGCCCCTGAGGTCTGAATCGAGTATCCCCCAGATTTCGACTTCTTTGGGGCTCGTCGTGCTGGACTGGATAGCCAGGGTGGACATTGGAGAAGCAGTCAACAACGCGACTATATTCTTCACTGAAAGCGGCTTGGCGCCATCGAATGCACGCGAATTGGGAGCTTGGTCACGTGAGCAGATACAGAGAGTTCCGCGAACACTTCGGCCTTCCTCAAGATGAATGCTGGCCCAAAAACAGTGGTTCGCCAATACGGTCAACAAATCGACGCTGTCCAACAGCTCATAGGCAGCATTTTGTTCGAGTGCACCATTGTTGATAGGCATGAGACGATTCGCGTTTTTTGCGTTGATCGCCACAATGAAAGGGGAATCGCTTTGGATCAAATCAATTTTCATGTTCTTCCTATGTTTCCATTCTGCCGAGATTTCCGCGCAGCAATATGAGTCGGGTTAGATCTTGAGGATAAACGCATTCCAGATTCCGATGTTCGGCAGCCTAGACAAAGTCCAACATTGCAGTAAACTTATCAAAATGAGCCACTCGTTGCTGTTGAGAAAAAAAGGCTATGCCGGCCAAAGCCGCTTCCCGTGTTTGTAAGGCCGATCCTCTTCATAAAGAATCAAATGAGTAGGGAACGCCGTCGCCTGCCAGCCCGGCAATGCCTTCGCAACAAGCACCAGCAAATCTGTCGCACTCATCCCGTCCTTTAAAACTTCCACCTGCAAACCTGAAAATGCATCATGAGGCGACCGCGACTTCTTCGCCGCCATCTCAAACCGCAGCAAAAACGGCAGCTCACGTTTCAGCGAACTCAACAACTCAAAAGCATCATACGACCCATTGTGAATCCATTCGCAAGGCCAATCTCCTCGAATCGGGTACTTGGCATCGAAACCCTCGGTTGGCTTGTCCGTGGTCTCACGATCCCGCCCCGGATCATGCGGCCCAAATCCATTCCCATTCCATGCGCACGCTCCCTCACCGCTCTCCTTGTAGTGCTTAATCAATGATTCTTCCGGAGCCAGCGCAGTCCAATTGGGATGCACGTAAAGACAAGTAAACGACATCTCAGCCACGTCAATTCTTTGCCTGCCAGATATCTTGTCCCGATGCTCGTTCAAACGCTTCTTCAGGCTATTCGCCTTGCCCACATACACCAAATTCTGTTGCTGATAGATCTGATGGATCCCTTGGCCGCTGGCCAGCGCATCAAGATAATCTGGATGCAGCGGCGCGGGTTCCAGTTGCTTCAGCTTCTCCAGCAATTGAGCCGAAAGCGCCGAAATGATGTTGATCTCAAAGTGATCGAAGTAAGCCAAACGCCTAAACTAACACACCTGATCCCTAGCCTCGCGCATGCAACCCAAGGCTTCGCCGAATTCCCGCAGCAACAGTCTGCCCAAGTAAAACCGGCACCGCATTTCCCAACTGTCTCATGGCCTCAGTCCAAGCGCCGTGAAACACATAATCATCCGGAAAACTCTGTAGCCGCGCCGCTTCCCGAACTGTAAAATAACGCAAAGAGCCATCAGGCTTAACGACACAATTCTCCCCACCAGGAACTCCATGGTCGCCCGCCTTCAAAGTCTTTGCCGCTTCGTCAAGCGGACTGCCAGTATGCCCCGTATAAGAACGTGCACCAGCATTGTGAGTATGATTCCAGATCAGCGAACAATCCCCGGTTTCGGGATCAGGTAGATCAGAAATCGCATCCCTCACTGTGCGCCAAGGCTGCTTCTTGAAACCGAACAAATCGCCAGCCGCTTCGCTACGGAGCAGGCGAACGCGCGAAGCAACACGCTCGGGCATCAGAGGCCTGTGTTTCTTCGCCACCTTATGGCGTTCCCAATATTCGCCGCTAATCCACTGCTCCACTAACAAGGAATCCCGGTCGTGTGTCTCCTCAGGAAAAGTCCACGCTACGCCAAGATCCATGCGGAATCCCACAAAAAACACCCGCTCGCGCTTCTGCGCAACCCCAAAGTTTGCGGCGTTCAACAGTCGGGGTACCACGTTGTATTCAAGCCCGGACCAACTACCCTTGGTGTGGTACTTCTCCAGCCGATCCCGGTGATCACTCCAACTCTCCTCTCGGCTCTTCGAAATTTCGGGATGACTCAGTTGCAGCAAGATGTAGCTGAAGTAATTGGCAAAAGCCTTCCGCGTCAGTCCCTTCACATTCTCCACAAGAATCGCGCGCGGCTTCAATTCGCGAACTGCTCGGACTACCTGAGGAAACATGTCCCTGTCGTCCTCAAAAGCGCGATGCTTGCCTCCAATGGAAAAAGGCTGACAGGGAGGCCCCCCTGCGAGCAAATCCACATCTCCGGAAATAGTGGAGTAATCAAAATCGCGAACGTCGCCTGGATACAGCCGCCAACCTTGCAACGCCGCATAGCCACGACTTTGATTCTCGCGAATCGTGTCGCAACAATAGCGATTCCGTTCCACAACGGTGTCATGACGAAAACCGGCCAGCTCAGTGCCCAGCGCCAAGCCCCCCGCCCCGGTAAAAAGTTCGACCGAACTCAAAGCCTGCTCTCCATGAACCTGCTTATCTCTTCGGCCAGCTTTCTGTTGTTTTTTAGTCCTTGCTCCCATATTGCTGAGACTTTCCTTCAAAGCTTTCGAATTTATAGTTTGACACGCTTCACGAGGCTTCTCGAAGAACTCTTAAGCAAAGACAATCCGCTTCCTCAATCGCAACGCCGAAAAGGCATGCGCTCAATTGGCATCTAGAGAATTGGGGCAGATTGGATTCGACCGATTAGAGCCCCCTACAGATCCGACATTCCAAGTTGGTAGTTCAATTGGGGTCGCAACAAGACCTAAGATTCAGGAACTCAGCACTACGACTTTTCAGTGAATCGACATTTTCAGCAAATGCTGAAAATTGGACTTTTAGTGAAAGCAAAAAGACTCGAATGTGTCACTTAACCTTCCGCTCTGTTCTGTCAACCAATGTCTAGGTTCGCGCGTGTTATGGATTTGGCTTGCAATATGATTTCTCCAACGCCATGTCGTTCCGATAACATAGCTGATATGGCGAAATCCAACAGCAAGTCAGCAGGGCAGATGGCATGGCAAGTAGTTAGAGACTGTGCACTCACCTTCTCGCTTATCATTTTCGGATTTTCACTTCTCCTCCTAACCGAGGATGTCCTGAAATGTTGGCACTACATTGGATTGGTGAAAGCGCTAGGCGATGCATTGGTCATTGCAGGAGTCCTAGGACTGTTTGTCGAACCGTTTCTCAAGCGGAAACTCTTGAAAGAAGCCGCTGAGGGTGTATTCGAGTACATCCTCGGCTTTGACCTGGAGCCAGCAATCAGAGAGCGTTTGAAGCAGATTGCCTTCGGACAGAGCTTGTATATCCGAGATCCACATTTGCTATTTGTTCTCGAGCGATCCTCTCAGAACTCTATCCAAATCAGCTGCACCGTGGATTTTGAGCTACGAAATGCATCTCCAAACACGGTGGCATACACACAGTCGTTTATTGCAGATCGTGCGGATTTTACTGAGGTTCAGGAATTTTCCTTAGAACCAAATCACAACAGCATTGGGTATGTTTTGGTGCCAATTCGCCGCAATGACCCAACCGATCAAGATACGGAAATTTGGGAATCCCAAAAAACCTTGCAGATCATGCCTCACATTGAAGGGGCAACAAGATATCGGCTCGGGTTGAAGTTCAAAATTACTGCTAGCGACGACTTCTACTACAACTACGTTTCAGCAAGACCGATGATTGGGGCAACTGTAAGAATTTTGGCTCCAGCGGAGTTCTCAGCATCCGTTGGCAGCCCTGCCATGCAAAAGGGCGATCAATGGTACTTCCCTGGGGTGGTTATGAATGGGGAAAAAATTACGGTGCGCTGGCATCCGGTTAAGCCTACTTCCTGAAAATCTTCTTCGGAATCATCGCATGAACCCCCTTTGTCCCGTCCACAAGCTGCGTAACATGCAAGTCCACAGCGCACGAGATGAGCATATACGCATCCTCCCGCGACAACCCCTTCTCGCCAACAAGAAAATCAAGCGCCTCCTGAGTCGCCAGCTTGATCGCGACATTCACATCCGGATCCAGCCCCATCGCAATAAAGTGAGTCGGAGTCTCCCCGCGCGGCCAGGTCATCGTCTTCCCGTGGTGCAAGACAAATCGAAAAGTCCCGGTAAGTGAAGTCTCAAGCCCCGTCTGATCTACCTCCCCGTCTCCCTGCCCCGCATGCCCATCCCCCACCTGAAACAGCGCCCCCGCAACATGCACCGGAATAAACAGCTTCGTACCCGCAACAAGGCTCTTGTTATCGAGATTCCCCGCATAAATTCCCGGAGGCGAAGACGAAACGCGCCCCATCGCAAGCGGAGGCGCAACCCCCATACTTCCAAAGAACGGCGCAAGCGGAATCTCAACACCTGGCGCAAACATCGCCACCTTCTTCTTCAGATCGAGCGGAATAATCCGCCGCCCGCCCTTCGGAAACTCCGCCGCAAGCACCCCATTCCGCCCCATGCCGTTAAACGCGTAAGGATAGGCAAGCTCAACCTTCAAAATCTGCAACTCCAGCGTATCCCCAGGCACGGCTCCTTCAACAAAAATCGGGCCGGTCAGAATGTGCCCGCGAATCGGTCCCGCCTTCCCGATCGCAACGCGAGCGGCCTCCAGCTTCTCCACCGGCAACCCAGCACCAGTCCACTGCTCTGGACTCCCGACACCCAACGTCTCAACGCGCACCGTGTCATTGGGCTGTATGCGCATCACGGGCCTGCTCGTCGCATCATAGTGGCCGATCACCACAGTCTCTAACGTAGCTTTGAGGACATGACTCTTTTGCGCAACACAAACAAGCGCGCAAACAGTCAGCAGAAGAAGTAGGCGATGCATCCAGATAGAGTAGCGTTTCTGATCAGAAAGAAACCACTGGAACTTCCAAATCGCGCTGCTTCTAACCACCCGCCACATCCTGACAGCCGCCCTCGATCAACCCAGACAAACGCAAGACGAGTTTAGCGCCGCCCGGCCTTCTCGATTTCCCGCCTCGCCTCCGGCGTGACATTCAGACCATCCCCAGGCTGGGTAAGGTAAAAAACAAACCCAAACACCACCAGAATCCCAACGATCAGCCAAATCAGTTTTCTGGTCACGGGTCGGTCACGATCAAGCTACCAGCGGGATGTCCAGCAAGCCAGCTTCGCTCGAAGGAAGTGGAACCGCAAGCCCATCTTCCTGAAGTCCCTCAATATGGAAACTCACGGCTTCGCGAATCTCAAATTCAACGGCCTCGCGCGTAGCACCCACGGCCAGAACGCCGGGAAGGTCCGGCACATAAGCCCCCCAGGAACTCTCGCCCTTTTCGTAGATCACTGTATATTGCATGGATATTCTTCCTTCTACCCTTCAATCCAGTCTTCAGAACTCTGCTTCAAACCCGCGTCGCGAAGGATCTTTCTGAGCGTTCCAGGCGGCACATCCTCACCCGAGTGCCCGGCAACTGTAATAAGCGTCGGGATGGACGGATGTTTGAACTGCCGGTGACTTCCTTTTTGCCGCTTGAAACTCCATTCGCCCCTCTCCAACAACTTGATTGGATCACGAACTTTCAAGAATTTCTCCTCAAGCCAGATGTCTCATAGTAACTGTCTGCCTCTGACCCGTCCCCTCGGTGACAGACATTTGATAAATATAATCCTCAGCGAATCAACAACTCCCAAAAACAGCGCCTCGATCGCTCCCTGCCCAATGCTAGCTTTTGAATCGAGATGAGCCCGCAGCCGAAAGTCGTCGGGCGCCTGTAAATCACTCACATGGAAAGCACTTTAAATCATGATCCTTCTACGCCTCGTCATACCGAACAAAACTAAGCCAAGTCCCCGCAAGCCCAGTGATTCCGCAACCAGAACTTTTATGCGGTCCAAACATTTGATTTCATTGTTGTTTGGAGCCGAAGCGAGTTCTTGAGCATATTCGCAATGTGTTTTAGGTCTTGCTTTATCTGTTGATCTTATATACTATGCG
>JANXLY010000368.1 GCA_025354885.1 Acidobacteriota bacterium
CTCCAGGCCGCCGATCTCAGAGACGCCCACACGGCCTCCCACTGTTTTACTCCAATATTGGCCGCACTGCGGAGGCTAATCCCCACAACCTGTACCCCTAGTTCAAGCCGCTCGGCACCCACCGTGTGCATAACTTAGGTGTAAAGAAAGATACGGCGATTCATTCGAATCTCTATTACGCACGAAACCGTTCTGCGGTGCCAAAAAAGTCGTTAGGCCAGGATGTCTTTTACGACATTGCCGTGCACATCGGTAAGCCGGAAGTCCCGACCCGCATAGCGATAGGTCAGCTTCAGGTGATCCATCCCCAAAAGATGCAGGATGGTTGCATGCAGGTCATGGAAATGAACCTTATCTACGACGGAGTAATACCCATAATCGTCTGTGGCTCCGTAAGATAAGCCCGGCTTCACTCCACCCCCTGCCATCCACATCGTAAACGCTTCCGGGTTGTGGTCGCGGCCGTCAGAGCCCTGTGCCGTTGGCGTGCGGCCAAATTCACCACCCCAAATTACGAGTGTGTCTTCGAGCAATCCGCGAGATTTGAGATCTTTGAGCAGGCCGGCGATGGGCTTATCTACTTCGGCAGCATTTTGCGAATGGTCGCGTTTCAGATTCTCGTGCTGATCCCATTTGTAGGTGTGGCTTACCTGCACAAACCGAACGCCTTTTTCCGAGAAGCGCCGAGCCATCAGGCATTGGCGCCCAAAGTCCTCGGTGATCGGATTGTCCAGTCCATAGAGCTTCCGCGTAGCATCCGTTTCTTTACTCAGATCTTGCAAGTCGGGCGATTCCGTCTGCATGCGAAAAGCCAATTCAAAACTCTCAATGCGCCCTTCGAGCGCGCGGTCTGGACCCGTCGATTCCAGTTGCTTGCGGTTGAGTGCCTGGCTGTAATCAATCTCCATGCGCTGTATCGGACGAGGGGTTTCCTTGTTCGAAATAAATGGTATTCGCGCATCTTTTGCCGCGATGCCCACCGATCCGATCGAGGTGCCGGCATAGGGAGCTGGTAAAAAAGCGGAGCCAAAGTTGTTGGCCCCACCATGGGATTGCGTTGGGCAAATCGTGAGATAGCCCGGCATCGATGCATTCTCGGTTCCCAGGCCGTAAGTAACCCAAGAACCCATGCTCGGGCGAATAAAGGTGTCAGACCCCGTGTGCAACTCGAGTAAGGCGCCGCCATGCCGTGAGTTGGAGCCATACATTGACTTGATAAAGCACATGTCGTCCACACACTTGGCTGTCTCCGGGAACAGATCGCTCACCCACGCGCCACTCTGTCCATATTGTTTGAAGGCCCAAGGCGATTGCAACAAATTGAAGGTCTCGCTCGATACAACCTTGGGACGTGCAAACGGCAGCGGCTTGCCATGGTCTCGCTTGAGCAAAGGCTTGTAGTCGAAGGTGTCCACCTGAGAGGGGCCACCATGCATGAACAAGAAGATCACCCGCTTGGCTCGGGCAGGGAAGTGCGGGGCCTTTACTGCAAGCGGATCCGTTGCGGCTGCGCTCGCCTGCTCCTGTGCCAGCAGCCCTGCAAGCGCTACGCTGCCAAAGCCGGCGCTAGAGACTTTCAGTAGTTCGCGACGCGATAGCGTTTGATTGAGGTAAGAGTTCCAGTGCCGGTTCATAGTGTTAGTTCAGATAGATAAATTCGTTGGTTGAGAGCAGTGATTTGCAAAAGCTTTGCCAGGCCTTCGCTTTGTCGCCAGTCCATTCTTTTTCCATTCGAGCAACATAAGTGAGCGCCTGATCGATTTCCTGCGAAGTCGCAGGCCGAGACAGCGCGCGCTCATAGGCTTCGCGAATTCTTCCCGCATCATCGAGCGCTGCCTTTTCAAGCAGGCTGTCGGCCATCTTCCGGCTGTGCTGTAGCATCACAGAACTGTTCATCATGAACAGCGCCTGAGGTGCCACTACAGTCGAATCACGATCCCCGTTTGAGCTGGTAGGATCCGGAAGATCAAATGCTGAAAACACTTCATACATGGAACTCCGCACTACGGGGATATAGACAGCGCGGATGGGTCGGTCATAATCTACTGTTCCGCCCTTGGTTGTATTTGCAACGTACTGTCGGTCCTTATAAGTCAGCAGACTTCCACCCATTGTGAAGTTGAGACCTCCCGAAGCGCTCATCACAGCATCGCGAATCGCTTCAGCTTCCAGTCGCCGACGGGGCATTCTCCAGAGAAGGATATTTTCCGGGTCGACTTCGCTCCCCCGCACATCATAATCACTGCTCATCTGGTAGGTGTTGGAGAGCATGATCATGCGGTGCATGGCCTTCATCGACCAGCCCTGCTCCACAAAGCGCAAGGCCAGCCAGTCGAGGAGCGGCTGGTTCGAGGGTTTCTCGCCGAGCCGGCCAAAATTATCAACAGTCGCAACAATGCCTCGTCCAAAATGGCCGCGCCATATCCGGTTCACCATCACGCGACTTGTGAGTGGGTGATCCTTCTCAGTCAACCATTGAGCAAATTGCAGACGTCCGCTTTGCGTTGCATCGAGTACGGGCTGCTGGTCTCCAGCGATCACACGCAAAAAGCGCCGCGGGCTCTTTTCCCCCAATGTCCAGTGGCTGCCACGAATATGGATCGGAATATCTTCGATCTTGTCACTCTCAGCTACACCCATTGCATGCGGAAAATCTGGCGTCGCCACTTCAAGAGCTTTGAGTTCCGCATCCAGGCCAGTCAGCTTCTTTTGCATTGCAGATGCGTAATATCGGCGTGGTTTGTCCGGAGCCTGGAAGGGACCAAACTTCTCTTTCATAAAATCATAGAGCGCTTTGATCTCAACCTCTTTACTGTCTTTTCCCGATGCCAGCGCCCGTTGAAATAGAGTTTCGTAGTGAGCAGCGATGGCTTCTGGCGTCTTGCCCACGTCAGTTGTGAAAAGCTTAGCCACTGGGGAAGCCCAGGCAGTCAATTGCCCTTTCGTCGAAAGAATTTCCCACGCATACAGGACCGAAGATGCAGCCCCGTTCGATCTTTCGAAGTACTCGTCCAGTTGCTCCAGAATGCCCGGATTGATCTGGTACTTGTTGGCGATCTGAACCGATGTGAGTGGATTTTCCTTCAGCGTATGAAGCGCAATCAGCATCTTTTCGAAATAGGGAAAACGGGATGCGTGCTCGAGGCGAATCGTATTCGCTCCCTGCTTGAGCGGAACGATGGCCTGATAGGTCCATCCACCGGCATCCGGCGACGCCGCACGATTCTGCACTGGACCTGCCCCCTGCTTCATCCAGACTCCATTTACCCAGAGGTCCGCCGTTCCATTGCCCTTTTCCTGATTCAAAATATCGATCTGAAAGAGAGACGCAGTCGGCACAACAATTGAATATTCAGCAAAATAAGGGCCCTTCGAATCCTTAGGAGCATTTGATTTGCCCTTCTCAAGCAGTCGCGGCGCATTACCAGCATCAAAGGAAGCCGCTGTGCGCACGATGGCACCTGCTTCCGTTTCAATCGGTGCGATCTGAATCTTGCTATCACGAGCCAGTTGCGCGGATGCCATCAAATAAGCGCCAACCTTGCGCAATGCTTCAGACGACAACACTTCGTTCTCTGCTTTGGTGAGGTCTACAATTTCTTTCTTCTTCGCCTCTACCTTTGCCTCATGCGCTGCCAGTAGATCGCGGTCCGCCTTGGGAGCGAGAACATATTCATTCCACTTGGCAACAACCTTAAAGTGTTCCATGGTTTTCGAACTCTTGAATATGCCGGCCAGCGAATAGTAATCAGCCGTCGGGATGGGGTCGAACTTGTGGTCGTGGCAGCGGGCGCATCCCACTGTCAGTCCCATAAAGGCTCGGGCAGTAGTGTCGAGCTGCTCATCCACAATATCCATCTGCATCTTCACCGGGTCGTCTTCCGCCAGCATCTTGGCCCCGAGAGAAAGAAAACCGGTTGCGGTCCAGCGTTCAAATTGAGTCTTCAAGTCTTCTGTCGCCGGAAGCAAATCTCCTGCCAGTTGCTCCTGCAAAAACTGGTTGTAAGGCTTGTCCTTGTTGAACGCCGCGATCACATAATCGCGATACCGAAACGCATTCTTGTAAACAAGATTTTCATCAAGACCATTTGAATCCGCATAGCGCGCTACATCGAGCCAGTGGCGTCCCCATCGTTCTCCATACCGCGGAGAAGCAAGCAGGCGATCCACAACCGCCGCATAGGCTCCCGGACTATCGTCCTTGAGGAAAGCCGCCACATCAGCAGGCGTCGGTGGCAGACCGGTCAAGTCATAAGTTGTTCTGCGAATCAACGCCCGTTTGTCTGCTGGTTTGGCGGGTTTGAGCGACCTGACTTCCAGTGCAGAAAGCACAAATGCATCGATTGGGGATCGAACCCAGGCAGTGTTGTTCACAGCAGGAACTGTTGGTTCAGTGGGAGGAACGAACGCCCAGTATTTCTTCTGCGTTGCAATCGAACTGACGACCGGAGTTTCACCCCACGGTGCACCCATTGCAATCCACTGCGCCAGAATCGCCGTCTCAGGGTCTTTCATCTTCGGGCCAGGCGGCATTTTCAATGCCCCCGCTGTATGCAAAACCACCTTAAGCAAAAGACTCTCAGCAGGATTTCCCGGCACGATGGAGGTTCCACGGCTACCGCCCTTAATGGAGAACTCGCGAGAGTCGAGCCGAAGTCCACCCATAATGGGTTGGCTTGCAGCCGAATGACAGCCCAGACATTTGGCGACAAGCAAAGGCCTCACATTCTTCTCAAAAAAAGCCGCACCATCCCCTTGTGCAAGCGCTGGGAGCGTCGTCAACACCAGTACAAAGGATCGAAAGCCGAACATGAATAAATCTTATCACTGGCGCGCCGCGATCTACCTCTGGTAGTCTGCTTCTATGACACGCCGCGAACTCGCGATTCTTATTGGAGGGGCCACCTTGGCCTCAGCCGCCGAAAAAGGCTTCAAGTCTCTCTTCAACGGAAAGGATCTCACCGGTTGGACCTTGATCAAAGGCCACGGCAAAGGCTATCTTGTCGAAAAGGAAGTATTGGTTTGCCCGGAAGATGGCGGCGGTAATCTTTTTACAGAAAAAGAGTACTCCAATTTCGTACTCCGTTTGGACTGGCGGCTATGGGACGGCGGTAACAATGGCGTTGGCATTCGCGCCCCTCTTGAAGGTGATGCCGCTTACGTCGGAATGGAAATTCAAATCCTCGACGAAGCTTCAGAAAAATACAAAAAGGGTGCAGGCCTTAAGCCAACCCAGATGACTGGCTCAGTTTACGACGTCTTCGCCGCAAAGAGCGGCCACGTCAAGCGCGACGGCACTTGGAACACCTATGAAATTGCCGCCAAGGGCAGCAAGATCAAAGTGACTCTCAACGATATCGTGATTACTGATGTCGACCTTGATACCGTTAAAGACGAAGCCGTCCTCAAGAAACATCCTGGCCTTGCACGCAAGTCGGGACACATCGGATTTCTTGGACACGGAACCCGCGTCGAGTTCCGCGCCATTCGTATCAAAGAACTCTAGGTTCTACGACTTCTTATCGCCATTGCTACCCATAAACCTAAAAACGGCGGTTTGAAGTCTCAAGCGATAGCGGGAAGGCGGACTTTAGGGCCCATTCTTTCGTAGAAGCGTTTGAAGATGAGTCTTAACAGCAGAGCCCATCGCTTGGGCTGGACAAACTGCTCCGCATCTT
>JANXLY010000372.1 GCA_025354885.1 Acidobacteriota bacterium
GCCGTCGCATCATCCACTGACATGCTGTCGCCACCAGATGCACGCGCAATCTCCGAAGTGCCAGCCGACTTCAACCTGCCGTTCCCTACCGATATCGGCGGTCCACCACCAGGCATCCGTCGCCCATTTCCACCAGAACCAGGAATTCCACCACCACCAAAAATAATGCCACCCAATCCACCGCCCCCTCCACCTGGCCAGCCTCCACCATTGCCTCCACGCCGATTCCCGCCCGTCGGCCAGCCGCCACCCATCCTTCCGCCAATCGCATCTGGCGCAATCAAAGCGCTCATCACCGTATTCGCGTCTGCCAGCGCACGTTCCACCCCAAAGTCATCGCGATTGAATTCAGTCATGTCATCGGTCAGAATCACGATTGCCCGCCGCGAACCCCGTCGGGCATTCTTACGGATGTAGTTCGTTGCATCCAGCATCCCGCGCGTAATATCAGTACCCCCATTAAAACTCTCCCGATTCAGCAACTGCTCAAACCCACGCACGATCTCGTCATGGTTCGACTTGAAATGCATGCTCACCCGCGTGCTGCGGTCAAACACCATAATCGCCACCCGGTCTTCATTCCCCAAAACACCAAGCGCCTCGTGCGCGGCATTCGCGATCCGTTCCACGTGAGGTCTCATGCTCCCGCTCACATCGAGCAACAACACAAGATCCAGCGGCAGATTCTCACGCCCAAAATTGACAATTTCCCGTACCTGCCCCGATTCGCGCAATTCAAAATCCTGACGCCTCAGGTTTCCGATCGCCCGGTTATTCGAATCGATCACCTGCACGTCCACCCGCACCAGTGAAACATCACTCTTAAAAACAACAGGAGCGTCCTGGTATGCACTCAGCCAAGTTCCGGGACTGAGCGCCAGAGCAGCCAGTGCCAACTTGGATACTAGTGTGCGGGGCATTCACTCATTAGAACGCGCCCCAGCCTTGCGAAGTTACGATCTTTACAATCCGCCAACATTATTGGCAAACTCAGAAAGCCGTTTTCCCGTTTTGTACCGGTTGTATCCGTCGAGCATTCCCTTGTACAAAAGATTCCCGATGATCTTCGCCCCGCCTGGCATCGGATGGATGAAATCAGCCCCCACCAGCCGTGGCTCCGAGCTGTACCACTTCGCCATCGTTCCGTTTCCACCCATCGCTTCAAAGGTATTGAAAAACGCCACACCCTCTTGCGCCGAAATCTTTTTCTCCAGCTCCACCAGCCGCTGCAACGCAGGCACCGTTTCAATCTGACCCGCAGAATTGCGCTCCCCTCGATCCATCGGGCTCATCACCAGAATCCCCTTGCCCGGCAATGCCACGCGAATCCGCCGGATCGTCTCTCTCAATTCCTTCTCGAATACCTTATCCACAAACGCCGCATACACGCTCTCATTGGTGCCGTAGTTGATTACCACCACCTCTGGTTCATAGTGCTGCAACTCAGCGATCCAGTGTTCCGCTTTCAAAAATTTCGCCAGCACGCTGATGTATGCTCCATTCAAACCCAAACTGTCATATACAACCCCACTGCCCGGCTTCAGAAATTGCAATCCATAAAGACGCACCGCCCCACTATCCACTCTTACCAGCACATCCTTGCATGCGCCATCCAGCGCAAACTCTGCAAACCCGTCTGCTGCCTCGCCCGCCGTACTCTTCTCCCCTAAGCTCTCGCCGCAACCCTCCACCACAAAGCTGCCACCGCTTTCCTGTTGCCGATACGCAACTTCGACTTTTGCATAACCCGCTTCCTTCAATCGAAACTTCGCCCGCGCACCAGGTCCACCTCGAAAACTCACTCCCCCATAGCCGTAATACCCATCCCGGTTCTTCGTCAGATTCGATGCCTCTATATCCCATCCGCTCGAATCGCTATCCACTCCCCGATGTCCATACCAGGCCCACGGCTTTGCAATCAGATAGAAGCCATGCCCACCATCCCCAAAACGCTTCTGCAACAGGTTCCTCACGTCAGCCGTGATCAGGTCGGCTGTGGTCGGAGAATCGCCATAGTGCGCAACCCGCACTTTTACCCCTTCTTCCCCTCGTTCGATCCGTTCAATGGCCTCGTAAAACGAACCAAGACTGTTTGCCGGATCCGACAACGGCTCCACCTGCCCTCGAACACCCGCTTTGACAGTGCCCGTTCCAGGCTTCAGCTTCAATACCGCCTCGGCAATCGGCTCGCGCGGCTGCAGCCTGCTTTCGCGAAACTCCACCACCTGGTCCACATCATCCCAATCGAGCAGCACATAATGTTTTAGCTCTGGAGCATACTCCAGCCCCACGACCATAGCCACCATGCTCGTCAGCGTCCAGAATGTTTTTCTCGGAAACTCCATCACTCCTCTAAAACTGCGTGTACACAAACGGCGCGCTACCTGTCGCCGCTACATACTTGATGCTCAAAGCGAGCAGCAGCAGCAATACTGCCTGTGCATAAAACGGCACTCTGACAAACACTCCTTCACTCGCATCCAGCCATTTTTTGGGCGCATAGTGTCCTGCAATCGCAATTGCTGTAATCAACAAAATACTCCCACTCAAGTTTCCCGCAGACAGAGTCAGACTCGAAATCTGACCCAGAATTTCCACCACGCTTTCTATACTTGCAGCCCGAAAGAAGATCCAGCAAAAGCACACAAACTGCACAGTCCAGAAAGTTGCAAATCCCCGGCTCCAGGCGCTATCCCACTTCTTCGCTCCACGCCAGCTTTGCCACGCCCGGCACAACGCCAATCCCATTCCATGCAGCGCCCCCCAGATCACAAAGTTCCAGCTCGCACCGTGCCATACCCCGCCAATCACCATCGTCAGCGTCAACGCCACATAGGGCATCCACTTGCCGCGCAATCCTGGAAACGAAAAATACACGTAATCCCGCAACCAGCTCGATAAGCTGATGTGCCAGCGCCGCCAGAAGTCGGCAATATTGGTCGCAGAATAAGGCATGTTGAAGTTCTGCGGAATCTTCAACCCCAACAGCAGCGCACTCCCGATCGCAATGTCGCTATAGCCGGAAAAATCAAAATAGAGTTGCAGCGCATAACCATACACACCAGCTAAGACTTCAATGCCGCTATACAGTTTCGGAAAATCGAAAATCCGGTTCACCAGATTCTCCGCCAGATAATCAGCCACCAGCAGTTTCTTCATCGCTCCCAGCCCGATCAAAAATAGCGCCCGCCCGCCATCGGTCGCATTCAACACTTTCGGTTTCTCCAGTTGCGGTAACAGATTCGAAACCCTCGTAATCGGGCCCGCCAGAATCGTCGGGAAAAAACTCACCGCCGTAAAATGGGCAAGCATGCTCGATGTCGCCTTTGCATCTTTGCGGTACACGTCCAGCGTGTAGCTCAACGCCTGAAAACAGTAAAAACTCAATCCCAGCGGCAGCGCCCACTTCCAGCTTCTGTCCCACGCCGGCATGTACTTGAGCGAGATCAGGATTCCAACATTCGTCGCGAGGCTCATGCCCAGCAAGGTCCGTCGCCACCATACCCGCTTGCTCTGCTGCATTCCCAGCGCACACAGATAGTCCACCAGGCTTGCTGCCGGAATCAGCACCAGATAGGCCAGATCCCAGCGCGCATAGAAAAAATAATTGGCCGCAAGCACCACTGCCAGTGCCGGACTGCGCCAGCGCGCAACCGCCCAGTAGCAGAAGAAGACGCCCGCAAGAAATACAAAATACGCGGACGATGTATTCAGCACTCTAGTAACTCTTCGTAAATTTGTTTCGCTGGTTCACGACCGTAAAATGCCCGTCCGTCTTCGCCGTCACTTCAATGTGAAAGCCGCCCGGTGAGGTCAGGTTCGCAATGTAAGGATCCTCAACATTGTGCTCCTTGCCCGCATTGATCGAATAATGAATCTGCCAGAAATTCTTCAAATCCGGTGACGCCCGCAGACTGTCGATGGCTGGTGCTTCGCCACCCTTCTTGTCGCCATTATTCATCACGATCACTTTCGCCCCGAGCGCATGCGTCAGCGCCGGGTTATTGCTGGCCCACAGACCATGGTGGTTTGTCACATAGAGATCCACCTTGCCTACCTTGTTTACGGGGCAAGCGACTTCCATCTCTTTGTTCCAGGTCAGGTCGCCGAAATCCACAAATCGAAATTCACCAAACTTCAAAAGGAATCCGGTGCTCCGCGCATTCTCAGACGGGTCCACTGCCTTTTTCGTCGCCGCGCCGCAAAGGGGGTTGTCGCCCGCGCCTCGAGCCAGGCTTGAAGCCTTGCTCAGCGTTTCCCCCCGCGCCGTGATGATTTCAATTTCGGCACCCTTCAACGGAATCCGGTCGCCGGGCTTCACAATGGTTTCCTTTGCTTTCAACTTCGCTTCTTCCCACTGTTTGCTCAACTGCTCAGGCCCTTTGCCGGTCTCTGTATTCGGCCCGTGGCTGACCAGATTCACCACCTTCATCTTGTCCATCAGGGTTGTGATACCGCCCACATGGTCATTGTGATAGTGCGTAATGAGAAGCCAGTCGATCTGCTTGATGCCCGCCTTCTTCGCTTGCGCAGCAATACGCTCGGCGTCGCGGCTGTTATTCAGCGGCCACCCCGTATCGACCAGCATGCTCTCGCCCTTTGGGGTTACGATGAGCGTGCACTGCCCGCCTTCCACATCAATGAAGTAAATCTTAAGATCTTTGGCACTGGCACTGGCCATAGAGAGCGCCATCAGGAGAAACAAGCCACAAAGCTTTTGCATAGATCCAAACTATCATTCGTGCCGCCGAACTATCCACTCTCAAAAGGCGTATAAACTGTTGAAAACGCCTTGGGGTGAAAAAATATGCCTTTTTGTAGCAAGTGTGGCTTCGAAGTTCAGACCGAAAATCCTTTCTGTAGCCGCTGTGGCGCACCGCAGCAAGTCGGCACGACGCCTGCCTCCGAAAAAAAGCCTAAAAATGCCAACGACCTCTTTTCCGGTATCGACGCCCAAACCGCCTCCATCCTTTGTTACGTTCCCTTCCTCGGCTGGATCGCCTCGATCTACATTCTCAGCGTGGACCGCTTCCGATCCAACAACACTGTCCGTTTCCATGCCTTCCAGGGTCTTTACCTCTTTGTCGCCTGGCTCATCTATGACTGGGTAATCGAAGGCATCCTCGAGGACATCATCACCCGCACCTGGATCATCACCCGTACTGTTCGCTTTGGTTTCACCGCCGCCTGGATCTTCCTGCTCTTCAAGACCAGCCAGCGCGAAGTCTTCCGCGTCCCCTTCATCAGCGATCTCGCCGACAAGTCTGTCGCCGAGCAACGCTAATAGGGCCGCCGCCCCATCGAGCGAAAGTGATTCACACGGATAGGATCATCCCCTCGCTGGACTTCGACCAAGCCACGATTTACCTGATTTTGGCCAAATGCTGATCGAGCAGCATCTCGTGGTAGCGCTGTTGATCGTCTTCAAAGCGAACTTGAAGTTGCGACGCGCACACCTTCATGTGAGATGTGGAGTCAGGGTCTTGTTGCCGATTTAGTTCGGCACGCAAGGATCTATGCGCCAGAAATTGTAATGCTCGGTAGAATGTCCTTGTCATGACAGATGCTGACAATGATGGTCCAACTGAGCAAGTCAGTCTACGAAGGATAAGGAAGGAATGCAAGGCGATTCTCTCGCAGCGTACTCGCTACATTACCAACGACTGCATGATGTTTTGGCGTGTCAGATTGGAGCAACCCAAATGGCACAGGAAGCACGGTGCATCGAAAGAAAAACTCGTGGGACTTGGGGGTGGTAATTTCACGATGTTGAACTCGCTTATGGCGGCGTGCAACTTGTTGGCGAAGGCATATTCGTGGCTCGTGAAGCCGGATGTCTTCATAACTGCCGAGCAGCGTAAAGCGGCAAAGGAAGCGATTGGGGTCGCGAGGATAGATGACAAGTTTAAAGCAGCAATGAGCGACAGCAAGACCCAATGGAAGCTACCCAGAGTTGGAGACTGTAATGAGGTATAAAGTGGACCCCATTGTCAAGACCATTTTTGGCTTTCAATAAGCTAATCTGCGACGGGTCTGAATTAAGAGTTGGGGCGGCCTCGGCTTGGAAGCCGACCCTTGTCATTCCAGCCCTCGAAGCGGCGCTCGGGTCGCATC
>JANXLY010000375.1 GCA_025354885.1 Acidobacteriota bacterium
AAGATGCGGAGCAGTTTGTCCAGCCCAAGCGATGGGCTCTGCTGTTAAGACTCATCTTCAAACGCTTCTACGAAAGAATGGGCCCTAAAGTCCGCCTTCCCGCTATCGCTTGAGACTTCAAACCGCCGTTTTTAGGTTTATCAAGGCGGCCAGGAGCGATTCATCTCTAACCGCGGAGACACTCAAAGCCCTGGAATCTACGACGTTTACGATACGGATGGGAACTTGCTCCAATCGGCGTTTATTACTGTTTCTCAGAACGGCAGAGGCATTGCTTTTGATGGCACCAATTTTTTCGTTGCTGGCAGCAATACGATCAGCACCTTCAATGGGACCACTGGAGCACTTCTAGGTACACAGACGATTGCCGGTACCCACAATTTTGAAGACCTTTCTGTCGACTACACACTCGTGCTTCCTCCCAGCGGTGTTCCAGAGCCCGGAACCTTTACGATGTTGGGCGGCGGATTTGTTGGGTTGCTCTTCGCTCTACGGCGCCGTAAGACGCGTTCCAGTTAACCCGGACCTCCCACAAAGAAGTAGCCGCAAGGGCCTCCTCCTCTGTCATCACTGATTCGTTCATAACGAGCTAAAGACAGGATGCAGGAGGCCTTTTGCTATGACAGAGTGTATCCAAGCGCGGTTTGAGTTTGCAGGGTATGATTCACGGGGTGTGGTGGGTTGTTGTTTTTGGGGTGGTGCGAAAGCTGAGCTTTACCAAGCGCCTGAGTTTGTGCTTTGCCGATGATCGTCATCAGAGGCGAGTGGAACACCGGGCGGAAGAGATGCTGCGGCAACTGGTGTTTTCATTGGCATTGGGCTACCAGGACCTCAACGGTCAGGAGCCGTTGAAGAAAGACCTGATGCTGTGCTTGCAGGCAAGAGTATGCTGAACCGGTTGGGGCTGGATGCGGGCATCACGACCCGCTACAAGACGCTCAGCTGCGTGAACTGTTCGTGGCGCGCTTTGCGGTGTTAGCAACGGAGATCATGCTCGATCTGGACGCCACCGATCTGCCTTCGCGCGGCGGACAGAAGGATCACTTCTCTCACGGCTACTGCGGACACCAACGTGAGCTGCCGTTGTACGGCATGAACGGAGAGCATGTCGTGCAGGCTGACAGCGGCTTCTGCCACCAAGTACTGATGTTGTGGTGTGAACAAAATGATTGCTAAAACCCTACAATGGTGGCGTGAGAAGCTTATTCGTTTTATCTCTTGCCACAGCGCTCTGCGCTTTGGCCGTGGAACCGCTTCCGGTCAAGACTGGCCAGTTAGCCAATGGCCTGAAAGTCATTGTGGAAGAGGACCGCGACATCCCCAATGTCGCCATGTATCTGTTCTACAAAATCGGTAGTCGCAATGAGGTGCCGGGTAAAACCGGGCTCGCTCATTTCTTTGAACACATGATGTTTAACGGGGCCAAGAAGTATGGCCCCAAGATGTTTGACATCGTGATGGAGAAAAGCGGAGGCCGCAATAACGCTTACACGAGCGAAGATCTGACGGTCTATACGAACTTTATTCCGAACACGGCACTGGAAGTGACTTTTGATCTCGAGGCAGACCGGATTCGTGATCTCGCTTTTGATCCGAAGATTGTGGAGAGTGAGCGCGGCGTCGTCTACAGCGAGCGGCGAACCAGTGTGGACAACAGCAACGTGGGGAGTCTTGCCGAGCAATTGAGCGCAGCGGCGTTTACCGCGCATCCTTATCAGTGGAGCCCGATTGGCTGGCCCAGCGACATCGAAGCCTGGACGATGGAAGATCTAAGGGCCCACTTCAAGATGGGTTACGCGCCCAACAATTGCACATTGGTAGTGGTGGGAGCCGCCAGTTTTGAAAAGGTGATGGGACTGGCGAAGAAGTATCTGGAGCCGATTCCGGCGCAGCCACCGCCGCCAGTTGTGCGCACCAGAGAGCCGGAGCAGAAGGGCGAGCGGCGCGTGAAGTTTGAAAAGAACTCGCAGTTGCCTCTGCTCATGATGGGCTATCACGTCGGGAATTCGAGGGATGCGGATTTCCCGGTGCTGGCAATGATTGATGCTTTGCTGACGGCGGGCAAGAGTGCGCGGCTGACCAGCAGAATGGTGGACCGCGAGCAGATTGCGCTCGATGTCAATGCGCAAAACCCGATGCAACTCGACCCTGGCCTATTTCTCTTTCTGGTGCAGCCGCGCAGCGGGGTAGCACCGGAGAAAGCGGAGAAAGTGATTTATGAAGAGCTCGAACGGCTCAAGAAGGAAGCTGTGCCGGCGCTCGAACTGGAGAAGGCGCGGAATCTGATTCTGACCAATTTCTACCAGCAATTGAAGACGATTGCGGGAAAGGCGAATCTGCTGGGGCAGTATGAAATTTACTTTGGCGGTTACGAGAAGCTGTTCAGTTACGACAAACAAATTGCTGCGGTGAGCGCGGCAGATGTACAGCGGGTGGCGGCGAAGTACTTTCGCGAGCAAAACCGGACGGTAGCGACACTGGTTCCAGTGAAGGGTGGAAAAGATGAAGAGGGTCAATAAGATGTGGTTTATTATTCTAGTTGTTATTGCGGCTGGCCTTTCCGTCGCACAGATCAAAATGCCTGCTTATCAGCGGGTGGTTTTGGAGAATGGCGCAGTGTTGTTTCTGATGCCGAAGAAGGATTTGCCGCTGGTGAGCCTGAGTGTGTCGTTGCGTGGTGGTGCTGAATCTGACCCTGGCGGGATGCAGGGGCTTGCCGCAATTACGACCGAGATGCTGCTACGCGGTACGGCGAACCGCACGCGCGAGCGGCTGGCGGAAGATATGGATCAGCTCGGCATTACGGCGCGGGTCGGCACCGGAAAACAGTTTATGGGTCTGGGAATGCAGTTTTTGAGCAAGGATTTCACCAAGGCAGAGGAGCTGCTGGAGGATGTTCTGCTGCATCCTTCGTTTGCCGAGAATGAGTTGAAGCGCCTGGTGGAGCAGAAGGTGGACGGCGTGAAGGTGGCGAAAGATCGGCCGCAGATGGCGCTGATGGAGTATTTTTCGGGCTTCTACTTTGGCAAGGAACATCCTTATGGGCGTTCGACCAACGGCGATGAGCTGAGTTTGCCGAAGATCAACCGCGAAGCAGTGGAGAAATTCTGGAAGACGGCCTTTGTCGGCAAGAATCTGGTGATTGTTGCCGCAGGGGATTTTGACCCGAAGACGATTGAAGCGCAGCTACGAAAGCTGTTTGAAAAGCTGCCGTCGGGGACGGCTTATTTGACCAAAAACGTTGTGAGCCCGAAGCTGGGTGAGTCGCGATTGCTGCTGGTGGATTTGCCTGGGGCCACGCAGACTTACTTTGCGATTGCGCAGCCCGGAATTGAGCGGACGAATGTCCATCGCACTCCCCTTGAGCTGGTAAATACCTTGTTCGGCGGGCGATTTACTTCGATGCTCAACGATGCTCTGCGGGTGGATAGTGGACTGACTTATGGAGCAAACAGCGTGGTGCAATTGGACCGGTTGCCTGGCGCAATCTCGATCATGACCTTTACCAAGACCGAAACGACTGAGGCAGCGATGGACCTGGCGCTGAAGCAGCTGGAGAAGTTGCAGACGACGGGAATCGACAGTGAGCAACTGGCGAGCGCAAAGGCTTATGTGAAGGGCGAGTATCCGACCAAACGGCTGGAGACCATCGATCAACTCTCGGCAGTGTTGACCGACATGGAGGTGTTTGGGTTGAATCGCGGCGAGGTAGATGACCTGATTTCGCGCATTGACTCTGTGACACTCGAGCAGGCGAACGCGATTGCGCGCAGATATTACAAGACCAGTGGCCTGGTGTTTGTGCTGGTGGGAGACGCCGCGAAGATCCGTAAAACTATGGACAAATACGCGAAGGATGTCCGTGTGGTGAAGATCAGCGAGCCGGGGTTCTAGATGTTGCATCGCCTGTTCGCTACAGCGCTTTTGTTAACCGCGACGCTAGGGGCACAGGTGCTGCTTATCGATGGACCGGGCGCTTTTGTGGTTGCTGCACGGGCTAGCGTTGAGCTGAGAGTCGTGTTGTCGGCGGCGAGTCTGGGTGGGGGTGTAGCGGGCATCAATGTTCGCTTTATTGCCCCTGCCGGGATGGGTGATTTTGCTGGTAAAACGAGTGTGACGGTGACCAGTGATGCGGCCGGGCGGGCAACTGCGCAGTTCACTACGGGCGGGCAGAGTGCGCTGTTTAATGTGGATGCTGTGGCGGAGTTGGGCGATGGAGCGGTGGCGAGTTTTGCATTTACAGTAGGGGCGAGCGGAGTGGTAGGAGATGCCGAGCAGGTCAGGGCGGAAGTGCGCCGGAGCTTGTTGCGCAATGCGGCGGATGGAAGCAACTTGCAATTGGTAGGGCCGTTTTGGTTGCCTGCTGGAAGCCTGGTTCGGCCGGCAAGATGGGCGAAAGAGAAGGAGGCGGGCGGGCTGTGGAAGGCGGACCAAGGGAGCTGGTTCTTGTGGGTGGATGACGGACCGGCCAAGGCTTGGGCAAAGCCGATGCGCTTTTATCTTGTACCAGGGACGGATGTGTCGCGGACGCGGATTGGGGGAGAGAAGTGGTGGCCGCTGGTTCGTTTGGCGGGGGGAGAGTGGCAGAGTCTTGGGCGGGCGACTTCGTTCGGCGGCTCGCTGATTCCGGTGGAGGGTGTGCAACCCGGGATCGGGGATAACTGTGCCGTATCGCTTGTGAATACCGGGCAGGCCGGGGGGAGGCTGAGTTTTGATGCCTTTGCGAATAGCGTGCGGAAGTTGGGGGTGACACGCTTCTATTCGGACTTGAGCCTGGCGGTGGGTTGCAAGAAGACCTATCTGCTAGTGAGCGGGGCTGGGGATCGGGACGGAGTGTGGCTGGAGCGTTGGACGAGCTGGGAAGAGCTGGGTTTGCGCATTCAGTCCTTGGGTGAGCTTGTTGCTGTAATTGAAACAAACCAAAGTGCTCAAGTTGCGCGGTGGTGGCAGGGCTTGGGCGTTGCCGGGCAGTTGATTAGCTCGACGGACGAAGTGCGGATCGGCTTCATGCAGCCGCTGCGGGGTGGTTTTGTAGCTCGCGGACTTTCGCCCGTTGTCGACCGGTTAAACGGAGATTGGGAGGCTGCAGTGCGGGAGTTGACTCGTGGGGAATTGGTTTTGTCGAGTGCACGACCGCAGTTTAATCGCTTTATTATGAATGGGCCGAGGAGAATAGCTCTGGCAGATGTGGAGTTTTCGAATTTGGGCGGCTTGAGCTGGGTTCCGTTTGATCGTGCGTTTGGGGCCGGTGCGGTGATGAGTGTGAATGTGAGCGATCCTAAGATTGGTGTTGCGGTTGTTAGCGGTAAAGGATTGATTATACGGGGTTTGGCTGAGGGGCGAACGGAGCTGAGCTTAAGCGTTCTTGACCAGGGGATCAGTTACTTTGGGACTGCCACTCTAAGAGTTGGTCTGGGAAATTCGACGGTACGGACTTGTCTGATCGTGGTTGGACAGGGGCAATGCCTGGGGCAAATGCAACGGAATATTCCGGTCGCAGAAGATGAAGTGGGAGGCCATGTTTTTATCGAAGTACAAGATGAAACTATCGCTGCAATCGACTCTAAAATATATACTTATAATCGCGGTGAGCGGAATGTGCCGCTGGTGGTTCGGGGATTGAAGGCTGGCCGTACCATGGTCCGGTTCCGGAGCCATGATGGGGATGTGTTTGGGGATGTGCCGATCCAGGTGGCAGAAGTCCTGCCGGCGACAATTGGCGTGCCGCCGCTGGCTTGTCCTGAGGCTGCGACCTACCTGGCGAGCTTTGCCGTAAGCGGTGGTGATGAGACGCTGTTTGGTCCACTGGGCGGGGCATGGTGGGGCAATGGGATTACGATTGTGTTCCGCCGGATTGGAAGTGATCGCTTTGAGATGCGAAGTAGTGGCTCAGCGGACGGACAGTTTTTTGCGATGTCCGGAGGGCTGGCAGCGGATTGCAGCTTTCTGGGAAGTGGCCAGGGAGTTGCCGGGTTTCGGTTGACGACGGCTCAAGTAAAAGGCAAGATCACAGCGCGGGCGGGAGTGTTTGATTCGATGGCGCTCGAATATTCGATCGGTGTAGATGGAGCGTTTGCGCGACCGATCGAGTACCGCGGTACAGGGTTACTGGCGGCTGGGTGCAGTTACGGGTTGTCGCAAGCGGAAAATTTGAACTGGTTTGGAGGAATCTTTCCGGTCAGGGTGTCGAGTCCGGCGCTTTGCCCCTGGACTGCGGACTTGAGCAGCGGGGTAGGGGATCTTGTTGCTGGGCTGGCGGGGTTTGGGCCCGGAGTGGCCTGGTTGCAGGTGCCGGAGAACCGGGGTGATGCGCGGCAGCTCGAAGTGCGAGTGGGGAGTCAGCGCTTGGTGCTGACACAGCCAGGTGTCGTCGTGGGTGGAGCTGAGCTGCAAGCGGTTTTGAATGGGGCAACGTATGAGGGGGTGGTCGCTCGAAGTTCGCTGGCGCTCGTTTTGGGGGCAGGTCTGACACGAGATCTGCGCGTTGGTGGTGCAAAGGCGCCGGTGATTTACGGGAACAGTGCGCTGGCGCTGGTGCAGATTCCGGCAGATGCGCCGTTTGGGGTTGTGAATGTGACGAGTGGCAGCGAGAGGCCCTATCGGTTGCTGGTGGAGCGTAGTGCGCCCGGAGTGCTCGAGGTAACAAGTACCGAAATGTTTGTGACCGGGATCGATTTGAGTTTGCCGCTCTTTATCGAAGTGGATGGGGTGGAGCGTGAGGTGCTGGGAGCAGAGCAGGTGGGGCTGGGCATCTACCGGCTGCGATTTGCCACGGGAGTTATGTTGCCCCGTGGCAAATCGGTGATGGTGAGGCAGGGAGGCAGGAGTTCTCAGCGCGGCGCTTTGGCGATGTGAGCTACGTGGTGGCGTCCGTGCCACGCGTAGAGATGCAGGAGTTTGTCGAGGGTCATGGGGCCGGAGACGGGGTGGATTAGCTCACGGGCGAATGCTTCAACGGGAGTGAGCTTGAGGAGCACGGCGAGGCGGAGGTGGACGTTTTCAATGATGGCGAGTGAGGACTCGATGGGGAGTTTGGAATCGGGGAGTAGCGACCAGGCGTGTTCGTCGTAAGGCTTGATGGTGGGCTTGTCTTCAGTGAGGGCGAGGCGAAAGCGAATGAAGGCATTCATGTGCGAATCGGCGATGTGGTGGACGAGCTGGCGTATGGTCCAGCCGCCGTGGCGATAGGGGGAGTCGAGATGCGCTTCGCCGAGGGTGTCGAGTGCGGCAAGGAGCTGCTTGGGCAAATCGCGGATTTCGGCGATGGCGGTTTGGCGCTCGGCATCATTTGCAAACGGGGTAAATGAAAATGTTCCTACAGGGTAGCGGGGGTCTGACATAATTCCATTATGGAACGTCGATCGTTTTTTCTCACGACCGCAGCGATGTCTTCCACCATGATGTTGCAGGGCCAGGCGACTGCGCCTCCCAAAACGCATCTCAAGGTGGGCGATGACGCCCCGGACTTCAGCGTACCCACAACAATGGGTAAGCCTTTCAAACTTTCTGACTACAAGGGCAAGAACGGAGTGGTGGTTGCATTTTTCCCCGCTGCGTTCACCGGTGGTTGAACAAAGGAAATGACCGGGTACCAGGCTGGTATCCAAAAGTTTAAGGACATGGGATTTGAGGTAATCGGATTGTCAACGGACAACGTACCGAGCCTGAAGTATTGGGCCGACAATGTGATCAAACCCGAATTTCCTTTTGGTAGTGACTTCGCCACACGCAAGACTGCAGAAGCATTTGGCGTGTTGATGAAGGACAGGGGGATCGCCAATCGAGCCACGTTTGTTGTGGATATCGACGGGAAGATCTCCAGCATTGAAGAAGGAAACACAGCGGTGGACATCACTGGATCGCTGACGGCTTGTTCACGGAGTAAAGGCAAGCATTAGTGGCGGCGGCCTTACTCGAAGTTCAAAACATCACTGTAATTCGCGGAGAAATTCGCGGAGAGAGGCCGGCCCTGAACGGCCTCTCTTTGCGTATCGAAGACGGTGAGCATATTGCGATTCTGGGGCCGAACGGTTGTGGCAAGTCGACGCTGATCAAAGTGATCACGCGCGAAGAATATCCACTGTTGCGGCCCGATACATTCATTCGTATCTATGGCCAGGAGCGTTGGCACCTGGATGACTTGCGCAAGTGGCTGGGCATTGTATCTAACGACTGGATGGCGAAGGCGACGCGTGATGTGAAGAGCAGGGAACTGGTTCTTGGCGGCTTCTTCAATAGCGTTGTGATTGAGCCCTATCACGAAGTGACGGAAGAGATGATGGCGATGGCGGATGCTGCATTGCGTGAGATGGGCGTGTCGCATTTGGCAGATCGCTGGACCGATGAGTTGTCGAGCGGCGAAGCGAGGCGCGTGCTGTTGGCGCGTGCGCTGGTGCACACACCGCGGGCTCTGTTACTCGATGAGCCGGGGACAAGTCTTGATTTTGCGGCGCAGCAGCATTTGAATGAGCTGGTGAGCATGCAGGCGAAGTCGGGCAAAACGATCGTGCTGGTGACGCACCACTTGAGCGATGTGATCCCCGAGATTGAGCGGGTGGCATTTATGAAGGAGGGCAGGATTGTAGAGGATGGCCCGAAGCAGAAGATGCTGACCACTTCGAAAATGAGCGAACTGTTTGGTGCGCGCCTCGAAGTGATCGAAAAAGATGGGCGTTATGGTTTGGTCTAGCGCGTTACTTTTGTTGGCGGCGCTCGATTTGTTTGAAGCGGGTAAGGGCGGTTACATGACTTACCGCATTCCAGGGATGGTGACACTGGGAGATGGCACGGTGCTGGCCTATGCCGAGGCCCGCAAGGATGGCGCAGGCGACTGGGCAGACATTGATCTGTTGTTGCGCCGCAGCGGGGACGGTGGCAGGACCTGGGCTGAGCCGTTACTGATTGCCGACGCCGGCAAGCTGACTACAAATAACATTGTGGCGATACCGGGCAAGGGTCGGCATGAGGTGCATATTGTTTACTGCGTGAATTATGCGCGGGCCTTCTATCGACACAGCGCCGATTCGGGGCGCAGCTTCTCTGAGCCGGTTGAAATCACAGGCACTTTTGAGGGGTTTCGCGAGCGCTACAACTGGAATGTGGTTGCGACAGGGCCCGGACACGGGATTCGATTGCGTTCGGGCCGGCTTTTGATTCCCGTTTGGCTATCAACGGGCGGCAAGGCGCACAGGCCGAGTGTGGTGTCGACGATTTACAGCGACGATGGTGGGCGTAGTTGGCAGGCTGGAGAAATTGTGCAGGGGGAACTCGTGAATCCGAGTGAGACGGCGGCGGTGGAATTGAAGGATGGCCGGGTGATGTTGAATATTCGCAGTGAGAGTGATGCATTGCGGCGTGCGGTCACGGTGAGTGCGGATGGAGTGAAGGGCTGGTCGAGACCTCGCTTCGAGGCCGGGTTGAAAGAGCCCGTGTGCATGGCGAGTCTGCTGCGGTATCCGTGGGGGAAGAAGCCTTTGCTTTTTGTCAATCCCGATCATGTGGATGCTGAAGCGCTCACTAAGCAGGGCCGCAATTCGATGCGTAGGAATCTCAGCTTGCAAGTGAGTCACGACGAGGGCGGGAGTTGGCGGATGGTGCAGGTGATGGATCCGGATGTCTCCGCATATTCCGATATGACTGTAAACAGACAGGGCGAGTTGCTGGTTCTTTATGAAAAGGGTGGCCGCAACGGGAACATGTATTTTACGCAGTCTTTACGTCTGGTGCGGATCGCGCCGAAACTCCTGAACTAAGTGGGTGTTTGTTTCATCAGGAGCAACGACACAATGAAAACCAATTTTCTCCGTTTGTTGATGGCTGCGGTTCTGTTTGCTGGCTTGGCACTGGCACAGGGGCATAGGCGTGGACGCATGGCGCAAGAGCTGGGGCTGAATGAAGATCAGAAGGCGCAAGTGCAGTCGATCATGAAAGAGCAGCGGGCTGCAGCGCAGGAGGCTCGCAAGAATAACGCCTCAAAGGAGGATATGCGCGCCCTTCGCCAGAAGACTCACGACCGCATGGCCGGGGTGCTGAACTCTGAGCAGATGCAGAAATTCGAGGCGAAGGCGAAGAAGGCGCACAAGCGCCGCAGAGCCCAGGGTTAATCCTGTTTGTAAGCGAGGATGGCATCGAGAGGCGAGTTGGGCAACACTACGCAAGTGACGTCGCGAAAACCCGCCTTCTCGAGAATCTCCTTGTATTCGCTGAACTTGCGCTCTTTGCCTTCTGTTACGACGAGCATGTTCAAGGATTGCAGCAACGCCCAGAGTGGTTTGGTGCCGGATTCGTCGAGTAACTTTTCAGCAACCAGAACAGCTCCACCGGCGGGAAGTGCGGCATGGATCTTGGCGAGCAGCAGGTCGATTTTCTCGCGAGTCCAGTCGTGCAGAATGCGACCAAGCGTGTAAAGATCAGCGGGCGGGAAAGGGTCGGCAAAGAAGTCACCACCGACGGTTTGGATGCGGTCACTGAGGCCGGCCTGATCGATGATTTCTTGAGTGAGGGTAAGCACCTTTGGCAGGTCGAAGACGCTGGCGGTGAGGCCCTGATAAGCCTGGCAGGCGGCAATGGGAAGATGTCCGGACGCGCCACCGAGGTCTGAGAGATGACGAAAGGCTGAGAGGTCGAACGTTTTGACGATCTGGGGTGAACTGATCAGGCCGAAGGCGTGCATGCCCATCACAAAGCGGCGCTTGTCTTCTTCGGTTTTGTAATAGTGCGAGAAGAGTTCGCCTTGTCCCCCGAAGACCTGTTCCCAGCGGTGGGTGCCTTCGCGAACAGCATCGGGCAACTTGGCCCAGAGATGCCAGAGGGCTTTTTGGGAATACTCGATGTAACCGATCAGGGAGTTAGGCGAACTGCGAACAAGATAGGCTTCGGCCAGGGGCGTATTCGCATAAGCAGCGTCAACGCGGGTAATGAGTTCGAGACTTACACAGGTGTTGAGCAGGCGCTCGAGTGCATCAGGGTTGGCCTGAATCAGGGTAGCAAGTTGTGCGACCCCGAGCGGTGCATGGGTGAGGTGGTCGAACACGTGAAGTTCGACCGCAGTGAACATGGCCTGAGAGCGGCGAAAGGCTTCGATTAGAAAGAGGATTGGTTCGGGGTTGGGGAGAGACATGGAGTTATTGCCAGCGTGCGTAGGATAGCAATGCCCAATACACAGCAGGCATAGAGAAGAGACTGGAATCAAGTCGATCAAGCCAGCCACCATGGCCTGCGAGCATGGTGCCAGAGTCTTTCATGCCGGCACCACGTTTGAGGGCGCTTTCACAGAGGTCCCCGATTTGTCCCGCAACGTTTCCGATGATCGACAACAGAGCGGCCTCGGGAAGACCGATAGCCGGCAGCACCCGAGGCAGGTAGATGCAGCCGAAGATCACACTGGCGACGATGCCTCCTACGGCACCTTCGATAGTTTTTCCAGGACTGATGCTGGGTGCCAGTTTGTGCTTGCCGAATGCACGACCTGTGTAGTACGCTGCCACGTCGCCAGCCCAATTGAGAGCCACTGCGAAGAAGAGCCAGTGATGGCTTTTTTCTTGTAGAGAAATCCCGCAACGCCAGGCACCGAAAACATAGAGGATGCCGAGGGTGAAGGCACCGGCGCTGGCAAAACCGGTTTTGAAATCCTCTGCACGCAGACTCAAGCCGAGCGCGAGCAACGGTAGGAGCGCGAGGGAAGTCCAGCCCATCTCAGGCAAGGTCAGCAAGGCGAGACCCGCAACATAGCCACTGATGCTGAAGCTGAGCATCCCCTGGTTCTCAACCATACGGGCATACTCGCGAAAACAGAAAACGGCAAGTAGGCACACCACGGCAACAAATAGCCAGTGGGGTGCAAAGAAGATGCTGTAAGTTCCGAGAGGCACGAGCCAGGCTGCAGTGAGGACGCGCTTCATCTGGATGCTACGCCTACGGGCAAGGCCTGCTGCTCATCTACTTTCCCGCCAGAATCCGAAACGCCACCGAAGCGGCGTTCGCGGCTTTGGTATTCGTGCAGCGCTTCCAGTAGGTGGCGGCAGCGGAAGTCGGGCCATAAGGTGCTGCTGACTACAAGTTCGCTGTAGGCAATTTGCCAAAGCATGAAATTGCTCACGCGCATTTCTCCCGAAGTACGGATGAGCAGGTCTGGTTCCGGAAGGCCGTGCGTGTAGAGATGGCGCTCGATCGTATTTTCATCTACGTCGTCGGCTCTGGTGCCACTGACGATAATGCGGCGGACTGCGTCAACCAGTTCTGTGCGACCGCTGTAATTCAAAGCGAGAGTAAGCCGCAAGCCGGTGTTGTTCGCAGTCAGCCGAATGACATGATTCAGTTCCTCCTGCACCAGGGCCGGCAACGCTTCGATGCGGCCGATGGCAAAAAGGCGGACATTGTTCGCACGTAGCGTCTCCAGTTCAGAACGCAGATAAAGGCGCAGCAAACGAAACAGAGCTTGTACTTCCATGCCCGGACGTTTCCAGTTTTCGGTGGAGAATGCGTAGAGCGTGAGAGCCTCGACACCTAGACGGGCAGAGCTTTCAACGATTTCGCGAACGCTGTCGACCCCTGCCTTATGTCCGGCAATCCGGGGCAGATGCCGCAGCTTTGCCCAGCGGCCATTGCCGTCCATGATGACAGCGATGTGGTGGGGCAATCGTTCCGGTTGGAGGGCTGTAGCCAGAAGCCATTCTTCAGACCCGGGCTTCAGGGTCTGTAGTAAATCATTCATCGCAACTCACCATGGTACAACGAGTGGATTGCTCGACTCGATAAATACGAAGGGCGGAATCAGTGCAGCGATTCCGAGAAAAGAGCCGAAGGGAAGCTCGTAAGTCTTGGAATCTTTCTTTGTAAGTGCAATAAAGAGCAAGCCAAAAACGGAGCCAGCCATGCTGCCGAGAATCAGAGTGAGCAGTGCACCCTGCAGACCGTAAAACGAGCCGACCAGTGCGATCATTTTTACGTCGCCAAAGCCAAGCCCTTCGCGACCGCGCAGGCGGTAATAGATTTCGCCAATCCCCCAGAGCGCAATGGCTGGGCCAAGCCCGCCGATCAGGCCTTCGCCAAGGCTCAGGTAGGATTCCTTCCATTGTGCCGGCAGGATGAAATGGCCGATGAAACGCGGCATCGGCAGGAACAGGCTCAACAAAAACCCGAAGGTCATGCCGCCCACAGTGAACTCGTCGGCGAGGATCCTTTCCTCGAGATCCATGAAAATCAGGCCCACCATCAGAGCGCAAAATACGCAGAGCTTTGCCGCTTCGGGACTAACGCCGAGTTTCCACACCGAAGCAAAAAACAGAACCGCGCTAATCCCCTCGACAACCGGGTAACGCCACGAGATGGGGGCAGAGCAGGCACGGCATTTTGCGCCCAGAAGCAGGTAACTCAAAACCGGAACATTGTCATACCAGGCGATCTGTTTTTCGCAGTTGGGGCAGAAGGATCTGGGCACCACCACGCTCAGGTCGCGCGGCAGCCGAAAGATGCACACGTTGAGAAAGCTGCCGATCAGTAAGCCGAGCAGTGCGGCGAGTAAGGCGACCATCATCCATTCAGACATGCAAAAGCTCCCGGTAGGCGGCAAGTGTATTTAGCACCATGTGTTCGAGTGTGAAGTATTTGAGGTAGCGGCGACGGGCATTTTCGCTGAAGCGAAGCGACAGATTGCGATCTTCGTGCAAAGACTGTATGGCACGGGCGATAGCGTACTTGTCGTTAGGCACAAGCAGGCCCGAGAAACCCTCGTCAACGGCCTCTGGCAGTCCACCAACCCGGCTTGCGACGATCGGCAGGCCCGCTGCCATTGCAAGAAGTACGGCCGAACCAAGCCCTTCGCTTTCGCTCAGATACAAGAATAGAAAACCAGCCTTGAGCGTATCGGCGAGGTTGTCCCCGAGGATCAGTTGGGCGCGCGCAATGTCGCAGGCCTGCTGCATCAGCGGGTTCAATTTACCAAGGTCTTCGCTCCGAAGCCCAGCCACGTGCTGCTGGTAGGAAGCGGGCTCAATGTCGGGCACGCCGTCCATGACGACCCGGATCTTTTGCGCATCCACGCCCACTCGCCTCAATTCTCTGGCTACGCATTCGGACACTGCAAGATAAGCGGCGGCCCGTCCGTATTTCCGTTCGGAAAACCAGGTCTGTTTGACTGGGAACGCAACCCTCCGCGAGACTACAAAGGGGCTTAGGCTTCCGATTGCAGCAAGCGTGTGTGAGTGCGCATCCTGAACATGAACGACATCCACATTGCGGCTGTTCGTCACCATAGTGGTGAGCCCAATCTGCTTCGTATCGATTCTCGATTCGTGTGCGAGATCCCACAACAGCGAACCATGGCGGGCCAGCAGTGCGACGCGATGCCCCTTCTCGCGCAGGCCTTCTGCCAGATACAAAGTCTGCCATTGGCCACCACGCATTTTCCAACCGGAATCAGCTAGAAGGATCTTCATCTTTGCGGTGACATGTTCCTTGCTTTGGCATATTTGAGAAAAGTATAAATGGCAGCCATGTAGCCGATGGCCAAGCCCTCCGGGCCGTCGAGAAAACCACGCTGCAGGATGTAGCTCTTGAAAAAAGTCCAGGCTGGGTCGATCGCCATCTTATGCCAGGGAATGGGTTGATTCAGGTCCACCAGTTGTTCTGCGGCAAGAGTCGTATAGCGGTCCATTGTTTTCAGGTGCTCGCTTAGAGAGTCGCAAGTGTAATGGAGGAGATTCGTTTCCAGGTGTCCCACCGCTCCACTTACAATGACGCTCTCGTGGACATAATCGCCGACCCACTTCGCCTTATTTTTGTAAAAGAGCCGCACCTTCCGATCGGGATACCAGCCGGAATGCAGGATCCAGCGGCCAAGGTATTGAGCGAGTCTCGGCATGGTGTAGCCGTCGAAATGGGGGCCGTTCTTTTTCAACTGCCAGATCTCGCCTTCGAGCGCTTCACTGAGGGCCTCGTCGGCGTCGATACTCAAGATCCAGTCGTGCGTACAAGACTCGGCGGCAAAATTTTTCTGTGCCGCATAGCCCCGCCAGAAGGTCTCCACAACACGAGCACCGTGATTCCTGGCCAGCTCGACGGTGCGGTCACTAGAGCCGCTGTCAATTACAACGATTTCGTCGCAGCAACGCAGACTCTCAATCGCGCGGGCGATCTTGAGCTCTTCGTTGTGGGTGATGATGGCGGCCGAAATCTTCATCGACATTAATAGCGTAGCGGAGTAACCATGAAGCAAAGGACAAAGATCAAGACTGCGAGGGCAGCGAATGCGCGGCGCTTGCTGTTAAGTGGAGATTCGTCGTAAATTTGCGGATGCCGACGACCGAGAAAATAAAGGGCAACCGCCCAGCCCCACCACGGCGGATAAAAGTAACCGAGCGGCACCAAAATGGCAATGGCCAGCAGCGAGATCTGCTTTGCACGCACTCCTGTAAGGGAATAAACGATGTGGCCACCGTCGAGTTGCCCGATGGGCAATAGATTGAGTGCGGTGGCGAAGACCCCAACCCAGGCCGCGCGAGCCATCGGGTGCAGATAAATTGCATCGGGATGTATACCGGGGAAGAAGATGGATTCAAAAAAGCGGATCAGGATGGGCGTACCAAACACAAGGTCGCCACTGCTTGCGATATCGGGCGCTACGTGGCTCATCCAGACACCGAAGAAGAGGAATGGCAACAGAACCACGATGCCGGCTATCGGTCCTGCGATGCCGACATCAAACAGCACCGTGCGCGAATAAATGATGGAGCGGATTCGGATAAATGCTCCAAGGGTGCCAATGAAAGTGGGCACGGGCAAGAAGTAAGGCAGGCTGGCGTCAAGCTGGTAATACAGGCAGGCGAAGTAATGGCCCAGCTCGTGTGCGAGCAGAATCAGGATCAGGGGCAACGAAAAAGACAGGCCTGCCAGCAGTGCAGCGGGATTGAAAAAAGCTTCGAGTAACGCAAGGGCATCCGGGTCGAAACGAAAGGCCGGTAAATTGTTTTCAAAGTTATAGACCATGCGCGATCCGGCGGCGGATGTGGTCCAGACACTAAGAAGCAAAAGCGAAAGTGCAAGGAGGTATTTCGGCCGCCGCTGCTCTTCGATAATCACGCGTTTTGGCTAGAGAGTCTGGAGTTCTTTGCCGGGCTTGAAGCGAACGGCTTTACCAGGCGGGATGGCCACTTCGTCACCAGTTCTCGGGTTGCGGCCGATGCCTGTCTTACGCGGGCGAACATTGAAAATCCCGAAACCGCGCAGCTCGATGCGTTCCCCTTGCCCCAAGGCTCGCTTCATACTTTCAAACACCGTCTCCACAGCCATTTCCGCTTTGGTCTTGGTGATTCCAGTACGCGATACCACTTCGTTGATGATGTCGAGCTTGATCATGATCTTGATTCCTTCGGAGACGAGAAGCAGTCGCTAAATTATTAAAAACAAGACCTTTACTATAGACTTTCCCAGTGGTCCAAGTCAAATGGCGAGTTTTGTGAACGGCCGGCGGATCCCGGCTTAACTCTCTTTAGGCAACTGGACTGCCGTTCTACAGCGAAGTAGCAAAACACCCGATATACGGGCATGAATCGCCGCCATTTGTTGATCCTGGCATGGACTTTGGCACTGAGCGGAGCAGAGCCTGTCACGGGCCGCTGGCGTTCCGTAACAACAACGAAAGGCGGCATAGGTGCGGTCTACGAATTTCACGCAACCGGAAGCGTCACATACAGTTCCGCCGCCATCGTTGAGATGGACTATCAGCAGGATGCCAATGCATTGACGCTCGGCGGCCGAGCCATCGGCATGGGCTGGCACAAAGATGGGCGCTTGCAGTTGAACTACGGCAACAACGAACTGGAAGACTTCAGCCGACAGGGGAAGATCCTCGATGCGGCGAATCCTCTTCTGGGTGAATGGACAGGCAGCCGAATGATGGAAGGCCGCCGCATCCCAGTCAGCTTGCAATTCCACGCTGGAAACAAGGCGCTCCTGGTCCTGTTTTTGAAAGACACAATCGGCCGCTACAAAGCTGCGGAGAAGAACGGGGAATTTCGCCTGGTGCTCCCGCCACTGCCAGCCCGCAAGATCACCCATGACTCTGCCGCTGGCCAACTCACGATCACAGTCGACGGTGGAGACCCACATCAGTTTGCGCGTTTTTAGCTCTTTTCTTTCTGCTTGACGCCAACCTCAGAACCGCATACGATCTAGGCAATACAGCAATTATTCTCAGTTCACGATCTTGTCTGATCTCCCCAGGTCAGAAGCAGAAAGGCTGCCGGGCGAATCGTCCTGGCAGCCTCATTTTTTCGACCTCGCTATTCTATTAGTTTGACCCTGCCCGCTCCCACACTCCTCCGACAGATCAGCCTCAGCGCTGCCGTTGCGCTTGTGGTCTCCAACATGGTCGGCACCGGCATCTTTACTACCCCCGGCTTTCTAGCCCGCGACCTCGGTGACCCCAAACTCTATTTCGCCATCTGGTTCGCAGGAGGCATCATTGCCCTCATCGGTGCCCTCTGCTACTCCGAACTTGGCATCAACTTTCCCTCCTCAGGCGGAGAATATGTTTTTCTCACTCAAGCCTACGGACCCGTCTGGGGCTTCATGACCGGCTGGACCAGCTTCATCGCCGGCTTCGCCGCCCCCGTTGCTGCCACTGCTCTCGCTTTCGCTGATTACACCGGCTACTTTTTCCCCGTCTTCAAACAATCCAATATCTACTGGCAAGCGGGCTCCGGCCTGCTCAGCATACAGATTGGTGGCGCTCAAATCCTCGCCTGTGCGACGCTCGGCGTGGTCACAATTGCCAACATCTTCGGTGTGCAACGTGCCGCTGAATTACAGAAGGTGCTCACTGGTATCAAGCTCGCCGTTATTGCAATTTTTGTCCTGCTCGGCCTCAGCGTCGGCACTGGCAACTGGAGCAACTTCGCTCTCCCCGCCATCCGCGAATCCAGCCTCCCCATCTCTTCGCAATTCGCAATCAGCCTCTTCTATGTTTATGTGAGTTATTCCGGCTGGAATGCTGCCACTTACATTGCCGAAGAGCTTCGCGATCCGATTCGAAACCTGCCCCTCGCCCTCGCCATCGGCACGGGCATCGTTACGGTCTTGTTTCTGCTCTTGAATCTGGTCTTCGTCTATGCCGCTCCTCTAGGTGCAATGAAGGGCGTTGTCGCCATCGGTTCCTTGGCTTCGTCAAGACTCTTCGGCTCGCAGGTTGGCGGCCTCTTCAGCGTTCTGATCGCCATTGCTCTACTGGCGATGGTCAACGCACTTACAACCGTCGGGCCGCGTGTCGCCTACGCCATGGCCCGCAACGGTGCCTTCTTCTCCGTCGCAGCAAAGGTGGATCCGCAGTGGCGCACCCCAGTTCCTGCGATCCTCATGCAGGCCAGCGTCGCAATGCTCATGACCCTGACCAGCCTCCCGTCGTTATTCTTTTTTATCGGTTTCACTCTGAACTTTTTTTCCGTGATGAGTGTCGCCTCACTGTTCCGCTTTCGCAATCGCCCCGGCTGGAAGCGCCTCGCTCCTGTATCCTGGCTCTGGCCGCTGCAGCCCCTGGTGTTCATCTTTACGGGTGTGTGGATGACGATCTTTGGCCTTACCCTCGAACCCAGGATCGCAATCGCCGCCTGCATTCTCATCGGTGCTGGCGCGCTCTTCTACAAAAAACAATTGAAAGGAGCCGCTCCTTGGCAATCATCCTCGACGGCAAACTGATCCGAGACCAGATTCTCGAAGAACTCCAGCCTCGCGTCGCTGCTCTCACTGCAACCGGACGCCCTCCACAACTCGCTGTCGTCCTCATCGGCAACAACGCCGGTAGCGAAGTCTATGTCCGCAACAAGATTGCTGCCTGCGCAAAAATCGGCATCCTCAGCCGCAAGTTGAGCCCACTGCCAACCATCTCGACCGAAGAGCTCTTAGCCATCATCCAAGATCTGAATGCCGACCCCAGCGTCGATGGCATTCTCGTTCAACTCCCGCTGCCTCCTCAAATCGATGCGGGCCGGGTGCTCGATGCCGTGCATCCCGATAAGGATGTCGACGGCTTTCATCCCCTCAATTCCGGCAAGCTCCTCGCTGGCGCACCCGGTCTTCGGCCCTGCACTCCATCCGGCGTCATGCAGATTCTCCATCGTTATCAGATCCCCATCGCCGGACGCAAGGCCGTCGTTGTTGGCCGCAGCGACATTGTAGGAAAACCGATGGCGATTCTCCTGCTGGCTGCCAATGCCACCGTGACGATTTGCCATAGCCGTACGTCCAACCTTGCAGAAGAATGCAGACGTGCTGACATACTGGTTGCCGCTATCGGTCGCGCTGAGATGCTGGGAGAAGATCACATACAGCCTGGTGCTGTTGTGATCGACGTGGGCATGAATCGCGTCGATGGACGTCTCACTGGTGACGTTGATCCTGAAGCGATGGCCCGGCTCAGCTCTGCTTACACCCCGGTCCCCGGCGGCGTGGGGCCTCTCACCATCGCCATGCTCATGTCCAACACCGTGCAAGCCGCAGAAAGCAACAAGGCCTAGCTGCGATGTTGCAGGTTGGTCTCACGGGTGGCATGGCCACCGGCAAATCAACCGTCGGCCACGAATTAGCCCGCCTTGGTTGTCATCTCCTCAAGGCGGACGAACTCGGCCACAAATTGCTCGAGAAAGACGGCCCCTGTTACCAACCCGTCCTCGCTGCTTTTGGTCGTGCCATTCTCGACCAAAATGGAAACATTGAGCGTCGACGCCTCGGCATGGTCGTCTTTAATGAGGGCGGCGCCCTTGATAAACTGAACTCAATCATCCATCCCGCCGTCTTTGCTTATGAGGAGAACTGGTTGCGTCAGGTGGAAGAGTCCGAAGGGCAGGCTATCGCCGTTGTGGAGGCAGCGATCTTGATTGAAACTGGAAACTATAAAAATTTCGACAAGCTCATCGTTACCTGGTGTCCTGAAGAACTGATGATAGAGCGTGCCATGGCACGCTCCGGCTGGACCAGAGATGAAGCCTGCCGTCGTATCGCCAAACAAATGCCTGGTGACCAGAAGAAAACGTATGCTGACTTTCTAATCGATACTTCCGGCACTCTCGAATCTACCCTCGAACAAACCCGCGCGGTTCATTCCGCCCTACGGAGTCTTACTGTATGAAATTACGCATCCTTGCTGTTGTTGCCGTCCTCGTTGGCGGCTTCGTCTATGCAACTTCGATTGGCAAGTGGAATCCCCGTTCGCTGTTTAGCTCTGCCAACCCTGGTATTGGAGCGCCCCTCTGGTCTGGCCCTGGAGTCACTCAGGGTGCAGGTCTCTCGAACGACGAAGTCAACAACGTCGAGATCTACAAGATGGCCCACCCGGCTACCGTCTTCATCACTTCGACGACCCTGCGCCAGGATTGGTTCTTGCAGGTTTATCCTACAAAGTCCAGCGGTTCCGGCTTCGCAATCAACGACCGTGGCCAGATCCTCACCAACTTTCATGTCGTCTCAGGCTCGCAGGAATTGACAGTCACCACCCCGGACAAGAAAAACTACCGCGCAACCATTCTCGATAAAGATCCCGACAACGACCTCGCCCTGATCCAGGTCGACCTTAAAGGAGCCAAGCTGGTCTCACTCAAACTTGGCGACAGCGACAAGGTGCAGATTGGACAAAAGGTGCTGGCTATCGGCAATCCTTTTGGCCTCGAAGGTACCCTCACCACCGGTATCGTCAGTTCGCTGGGCCGCTCGATCGGGGATGAAAATGGGCGCACCCTCGAAGGTATGATTCAGACCGATGCCTCGATTAATCCCGGAAATTCCGGCGGGCCTCTCCTCGATTCTCAAGGGAACGCCATCGGCATCAACACCGCGATCTTCGGGCCCAGCGGCTCAATCGGCATCGGTTTTGCGATGCCGATCAATCGCGCCCGTGAAATGCTCGATTCCTTCGCCAGTGGCCGCAAATATGCGCCTCCAGTATTGGGGGTTACTGTGCTTCCGATTGCCGGTGAACTCGCTCAGGAACTTGGCTATCCGGCAGAGGGCGGTCTTCTTGTCCAGACGATCCGCCGTGGTTCAGCAGCAGCGAATGCAGGCATCAAGGGCGGCAATCGCGCCGTGGTCATTGGCCGCTATGAAATTGCTATCGGTGGCGACCTGATCGTGAAAATCAATGGCCGTCGTGCCGAAGATGCCAATTCCATCCCCCGCTCACTGCGCGGCAAGCGCGCTGGCGATTCGGTCGAGATTGAACTCATTCGCAACGGTAAAATAGTTAAAGTCGAGGCGACTCTTCAGGCCGCTGCTGAAGAGCGCCTTTAGTTCATGGAGCCATCCTAACTTGGCCAAAATGAAGGATGTCGCAGACCGGTGCGGTGTCTCTGAATCGACGGTCTCGCACGTCCTGAACAACACGAAGTTTGTTTCTGCTGAAGTCCGTGAGCGCGTACTTGCGGCCATGCGGGAACTGAATTTTCAGGGGAACGCTCACGCCCGGCGGCTTGCCCGCAGTCGCAGTGATTTTCTGGGGTTGATTGTTTCCGACATTGAAAACCCATTCCTGCCCGGGCTCATCAAAGCCTTTGATCAGGCTGCCACGCGCGCGGCTACGACGTGTTGCTCTCCACCACCAACTACGAAGAGGCCCGCACCGAGAAGTCTTTCCGCAAGATGATTGAGAACAAGACGCCGGGTGTGGCTGTCATGAGTTCGCGCATCGATCCTGGCATGGCAAAAGTGCTCGATGCCAACAGCATCGCCAGCGTCGTTCTGGACGGTGCCAGCTTGGGTCCGCTGCGTTCAAACATCCGGCTGAATTACAGTAAAGGTGCTCACGAAGCCATCAATTTTCTCTACAATCTCGGCCATCGGGATTTTGTATTTGTGGCCGGGCCACAATCCCGACCTTCGCATCAGGCATACCTGGCTGCGATTCGCGAGGCGCTGCGGCTGCTCGACCTGCAGCCGTTGATTATCGATGGCGAGAATGAAGTGGCCAGCGGGGAACATGCGGTGCAGCGTCTGCTCATTTCCCGACCTCTGCCTAGCGCACTGGTTTGCAGCAATGACCTCACGGCCATTGGCGCGATCCGTTCTCTATTACGTTCCGGCATCCGTGTGCCGCAAGACGTTTCTGTCGTTGGTGCCGATAACATCCCCTTTGCCGCGCTCTGCCATCCTCCCCTGACTACTGTTGAAATTCCACGAGAAGGCCTCGGCGCGCTGGCCTGCGATCTTCTCTATCAGATGCTGAAAGAGAATCATGCGGGCAGCGAAGCAGTGCTCGATACGAGTCTGGTCGTTCGCGAATCTACCGGCCCGGCCCGGCTCAATCCGTAGCTGACCTCTCGCCATCGAGTTCGGCAAAACGCACCGCTCTCCTCAATCCCCCGGTCAGCCACCAATAGTACGCCGCACCAATCAGCAGCCAGCATCCGCCCAGCAGCTTTGCCGGAGTTCTCAGACTCCACCAGATGTAAAGGCAAATGACAAAGCCAAGCAGTGGCGGCAGCAGGTAGACCAGCACTGCTTTGAAACCCCGCTCTTGCGCTTTGAAATAATACAGCCGCATCGCCGCCACATTCACACCCATAAAGGCGATGAAGGCTCCAAAGTTCAACAGTTCTGCTCCCCTCTGGTAGCTCAGCGTAAATGCACCTACTACGATGACTGCGCCAGTCAGGTAGAGGTTGTATTGAGGTGTGTTGTGCTTCGGATGCGCACACTCCAGGCCGTCAGCCTTGCCGGTCGAACATGGAGTCGTCCATTATTAAGAACTGCGATCCCGAATTCATTTATCAAGGCCCGAAGAAGACGTTTTGGGCGTCAATTCAGGTGTCTTACCAGCGTGCGGGTACATTGATGCCAAAGGCCCATTTCCAATCATCGCCATACTTCACATAGACCGACGTGCCCCAAATCGGTCCGACCTTCTGGCCGTAGCAGCTACCCTCGGCACCACCCCTGAACGTCAGGATGCCGACGGTCGGCGAGAGCATCATGCCTACGGCGTCGGAGATGCTGACGCTCTTGACATCGCATCCGGTTCCCGTCCAGTTCTCAAGCGCATCGGCCTTGTTTGCAAAGTAAGTGCCAAAGATATTGATAAATGAAAGATCCCTGGCAGTCAGGGTCTCAATGCTTTTGCCGTCGTGAGCTCTCCAGGCTTCCCAGACCTTCTTTTCCATTCTAAGCATTGCGTCTGTGCCAGCATCACGATGCGCGGGTATCGCTTCGCCCTGGTTGGGTATACCTTTCTTGAGAACCGGTTTCGCCTGAAACTTTATTGGATCGACAATCGCTGATTCGGCGTGGAACGCTTTTTTCCATTGAGCGCCGGCGCGGACGTACATGCTCGCCGCACGACTGTCAGATGGGACCTCTTGTCCGCCGCATGTGCCGTTCACCTTTGCCTTAAAAGTGATTAAAGCCACTTCATTGCCGAAAAGCTGCATCTGTTCGTCGGACAGTATGTAGCTCTTGATTGCGCAATCAACTCCGGTGTATTCCTTTGAAGCTAGTGCCTTGTCGAGCCTGCCAGACGAGCCATAGCCGACAAAGTTGTCCCACAGAAATGCGTCCCAGAACTTCGCGTCCCTGGACTTCCAAGCCTCGTATGCGCTCTTTTCGAGCCCTAAGAGTTCATCCTTTGTAGGTGCGGCCTTAAGTGCATTTCCAGGCAACTTAGCACCGCTTCCATTGTTTGTTGGTGCATTTTCGGCGCAGCCTGTGAAGAGGAGAGCAACTGTTGCATTGAAAACGAAAAACCGGATCATTGTCATAAATTATCACCTCAAGATTTGAATCGGACTCGAATTCAATTATTGCTTCGATCCAAAGCCTCAAGTCTCAGGTTCCTCTATGTTTCGATCAGTACTGGCATCGGCGCAGGACTGATTCTCGATGGACAAAACTATCGCGGCGCTGCGGGTGTCCACCCTGAACTGGGTCACCACAGTATCGATCCGTCTGGACCGCCATGCTACTGCGGTTCTGTTGGCTGCTGGGAATCGCTTGCCAGCGGGACTGCCATCGCATCCTGGTATCAGAGCCAAAGCACTACGACACATTGTTCCTGCGCTCAAATCTTTCGATGCGCCGCAGAGCACGAAACGCTCGCACTTCGTGCCGTAGATCGATTCACTCATTATCTTGGTGTCGGGCTTGGCAATCTCACTACACTCTTCGCGCCGCATTGCATTGCTCTCGGGGGCGGAGTGATGGCGAGCGCCCACCACTTTCTCGATCCGGCCGCAACCCTTGCGCAAAGTCGAGCTGGGCTCGTACCACAACGCCAGTCGTTGATTCAACTTGCCTCGCTCGGTCGTCAGGCGGGACTGATCGGCGCTGCACGCGCAGCCCAACTTCACATTCAAGCTTTCGAAGGATGACCATGAATATCCGATTCGCTGTTGTTGCTGGAGACTATGTTCGGGATATTCTGGAACAGCCCGCTGCCTGCGAACGAACCGAATTGGCTCTCGCTGCTTCAAGCAACCAGGCCGCTGCGATTCTCCATCTGGTCGAGACCAACGCATTTGACAGGATTATGCTCACCGGGATGGGGAGTTCTTACCATGCGCTGCATCCTCTCCAGATCCGGTTGAGCAATGCTGGCAGATTTGTTCAGATGATCGAGACTTCTGAACTGCTGAGTTACTACCCCGAAACGCTTGGCAAACGCACACTTACTGTTGCGGTTTCGCAATCCGGGGACAGTGCAGAAATCGTGCGCTTGCTGCGCGACCAGTTGGCTTCTGGTCCGGTTATCGGGATCACAAATTCTGTGGGGTCAACACTTGCCAGCTGCTCGAACATTGCGATTGTCACTGCCGCAGGCCAGGAAGCCACAGTCTCTTGTAAAACATATCTGGCAACACTGCAGGCGTTACATTGGCTTGGGTCAACGCTTCTTGGCCAGGACCCGGCTCAGACGCAGAGTGAATTGCAGGAAGCGACAACTGGAGTCCGTTCCTACCTCTCCCAGTGGGAATCGCACACCGACTGGTTCGTCGACCAGCTCGCTGGCATTCGACAGATTTTCGTAACGGGTCGTGGCTGGTCGCTTGCCACTGCCGGCACCGGCGGCCTTATCCTCAAAGAGTCGGTTCGCTATTCGGCTGAAGGTATGAGTTCGGCTGCATTCCGGCATGGTCCACTTGAGATGCTGACCAAACAGCTTCTCACCTGCATCTGTCTGGGTGATCCACGCACCGCAGCTCTAAACCAGCGGCTCCACGAAGACGTCCGTCGCGCGCAGGGAAAATCTTTCCTGATCGACGCAGATTCGGATCAGCCTGCTCTTCGGCTTTCCAAAGTCCTGCCAGCACTATTGCCTATGGTCGAAATGCTGCCGATTCAAATGATCTCGCTCGCCCTTGGTGCCCGACTTGGCGAAGTGGCGGGCCGATTCTCTATCGCGTCAAAAATCACGAACATCGAATAGTTAGCCGAAGAGATCCACCCTTCGCACAATCGCTAAACTGAAAGAGGCGACTTCGCGCTCAGGACTTCATCCTATTCCATCTCTTTTCACGATTGCGATCCTGACATTTGGCCTCTCTTCATTGCAGACAGCCTCTGGACAGGACTTCGGCCAAAAATTTCAGCTACTTCAGGCGGAATATGGTGCTGACCTGAAATGGCTCGACGTTACGGCCCGACTTCGCAGTCTTGTTCGTGGCCAAGGGGTAGCATTTCGCGTCGATGGCGAAACCCTGACCGATCCGCTCCCTGGAATTCAAAAGACCTTACGCATCCGCTACCTCTTCCGTGGGCGTGTGCATACGAATAGCTTTGGCGACCTGGCGGATGTGCGAGTTGGCAATCCCGGTGCTGTCGCTGCGGGCCTAGCCCTCGGCGACCTCAAGATCATTCATGCTCAATACGGTGCCGGAAACCGATGGGCCGATGTCACAGCAGTGCTCGAGCGGCAAAGAATCGGCAATACTCTGCTCGTTGTGATCAACAACTCAACAATGGCCACGGACCCCGCGCCAGCAACTGCAAAGACTCTGCGTCTGGAATACAGACAGGGAAGCCTTCACCACTCTCTCTCCATAGCCGAAAATTCACAACTCTCGCTCCTAGCGGGCAGATCTCAGCCGAAATCTTCCGGTTTGGTGATTCTTTCCGCATTTTACGGGGCACGAGGGCGGCGAAACAACGTGGAAGGCCCTCTGATTCAGGCAATTCGGGCAGATCGCTTGAACCTGCTTGTGAATAGTGCCAACATGGGCGGAGACCCCTTTCCTGCCCAGAGCAAAGAACTCTTCGTTCGCTACTCCTGGCAGGGTAGGGAATTTGAAAATCTGACCCACGACGACTCGCTTGTTTCTCTTCCCAATTCCAATGATCGCCTGGTCTCAGGCAAATAGAGCAAGATCCACCCGCCGCGTGCAGGTGTCCTTCTGATGTCTGGCAAAATCGCAAAGGAAATCACTCAGACCAAGCCCTTCGTTTGCCATGAAGAAGAGGCCTTTCTCAATCTCTCGCGCAGCTACGAGCACGTCATGAAAGGCTTCAGCGAGCTCTTCCGGGAATTCAATATTTCGACAACGCAGTACAATGTTTTGCGTATTTTGCGCGGTGCCGGTCCCGATGGCCTCAACTGCAAAGAGGCGGCGCAGCGAATGATTTCCCATGATCCGGACATAACCCGCCTATTTGATCGTCTCGAAGTGCGCGGCCTCATCTTGCGCTCTCGCTCGACAGCAGATCGTCGAGTGGTCCGCGCCTGCATCACCGAACAAGGCCTCGATATTCTGACCAAGTTGGACCAGCCCGTCTTTGATCTGCATGCGCAGCAGATGCAGCGGCTCGATGCGGGAGAGTTGGAAGAACTCACCCGCCTGCTGGAACTCTTGCGTCCCTGATCTCCAAGGAAATCAAGCTTCCAAATGACAAACAGGCACTAAAAGGCAAACAGGCACTGGAGCAGATAGCCCAAGTGCCTGTTCTTTTTGCAAATCAGCTTGCGGTAATGAGGTTGCATGCAATTTGCGTGCAACAACCTCGGGTTGGGATATCGGGGATCCTTATGCAGAAACCAGCATGTCGTCAAAGCTTTCCTGGCCCAATGCCTGGTTGCGATCTGCAGTCTCCTGGCAGGAGATGCAGAATGCTGCCCACGGCACTGCCTGCAGCCGCTTTGGACTGATGTCCTCTTCGCAGTGCATGCACACGCCATAGCTTCCATCCGTAGAACGGATCAAAGCAGCGCGCACATGGCGCAAGAGCGCACTGTCGCGATCAAGGTTGCGAATCGCCAACTCTCGCTCGGTTGCGTGCTGCACTTCATCGAGCGCGTCCGGGCTCTTTTCGATTTCAATTCCTTCGCGGTTTACAATCACGCGTAGCAGTTCCGCCTGCTTGTTTTCGAGAGTGACCTTAAATTTGTTGAGTTCTTGTTTTGTCATTTTGTTCTTTTCCTATTCGTTCTTTTACCTGCAAGGAGCGCATTAGTTACGCTTCCTTTGCCATCCGACACCCATCTGCCATCCATCTGCCATCCATCTGCCATCTGCCATCCGACTGCCATCCGACTGCCATCCATCTGCCATCCGACTGCTTTCGCTCCAACGAACCAGTTCGTCCGTTTTTTGCTCCAGCCATACTGCTTTTCGTTCCGGTTATTCTACAGACGAGAAAACCAAGCGAAAGTTTCAAAAAAATCTTAGCGATTCATACTCATATCGAATGAAGTCACACTAATCCTAGCTGACTGTCAAATCCAGACCAGAGTCTCAGCAAACGGATTGCATTCGCCACTGAAAGGCCGCCTAGCGCTCCCTCTCCAGTTAACGCGATGCTACAAGGCAGGTTGTCCATTGCTTCCCGCTGCTTCTCAATGCCCACTAAATTTGCATTTTACGTTCGGGCCGGGCGCGGGTAGTCAATCGACTTCGAATATTCTAACACGCCTATCAAACTCCAGTTGCTTTTATTTTAGAAAGACAACCAAAATTTCTTCTCGCCTGCACTAATCGCGTCAGCAACCACGATTTGGGCTCAAATTTTCAAAAGATCTTCGCAACGCTCAGCCAGCATGTTCTGCCGCTTTCGCAACTTTGCTCTTGCTATAGTGCTTACGCCTGCCTTTCCATATCGGATTTTTTTCAAATCACATTAGGATCGCGATACTTCAGACGAAGAATTATCACAAAAGTTGCTCAAAATTGAGCTATCCCCTCTAGCGGATGCCAATTTGACCAAACACAAGGGACAACTGGCGCCCGTCCTGAGCTGTTTTGACCGTTTTTGACATCTCAAGCCCCACCTCGATGACCGTTGCGGCCAAAATTTCCTCGGGTATCGGCATCTCGACACTGAAACTACCTGCTTCAATATCCACCAGTCCCACTTTTTTCCCGTTCACCCGGACCGCGAGCTGCGCCTTACCCAAAGCTGCTGGTGCATAGGCTTGAATCGACAACTTTGCGCCCTTTGCAAAAGGGCCCCCCAGCCGCACACGCCCGCTTGCTCCCAGCCATCGCTTCCCGTCCTCAACCGGATACCAGCCCTCTCCAAACTGACTGGCAAATACCGCATCTCCGGCGATCAGTTCCGGTGATAATCCTGCCGAAAGCGTGAGCGCCTTGCCCTGTTCCCATTCTCTCGTCACATCGCGCAATTTTGGCCCCTCAAGCCGGTAAACCACCACCGACTCCTGCTCAAACGCAGTGCGCGCCGTCGCCGGTGCCACGCTGAGCCGGTTCTCCTTCGGGCCGTTGCCAGGCAGCAGCCGCACATTCTGCGCTTTCACCAAACGCAATGCATCATCGGCTAGCGCGCTCGAGTACAGATCCTCGTCAATGCCTTCGAGCAGAATCAACTTCCCTGGATGCACTGCTACCGCATGCTGCAAGCCGCGCATCAACACGCGAACGGGTCCGGTCCGAGTCAGATACCACTCGAAAGTTGCGCCCTGCACAAGCCAGCTTGGAAACGCGTAAATCAACAGAAGGACCCAGCAGGCATGCCCGGCAATCCCCTTCAGGCGGAACGGCATCGAGGCCAGAGCAATCATCACGCCCATCGAGGCGCTCGCCAGATAGTAGTCGGTGCGGTGATCGCGAAGCGGCAGCATGGGCGCTATCAGCGCCAGACTCAGCAGGAATCCAAATAGCGGCACATAATCCCTGCGCCAGCTGCTCCAACCCACATACCCCAACAACGCCGGGGTCAAAATCCACTTGGATGGAAACTCCAGCCAGGTCCAGTCTGGCCCAAAGTTTACGATCCGGCTTGCCCCCAGCATCCAGCCCCAATAAATTCCTACACTCGTGAACAGACTCGAATCAAAGTGCATCCGGTATGCCGGATCTTGCTGCGCCTTGGGAATCAGCAAAAAATGTGCCCCGACAAACAGGATCGCCGGTACAAAAAAAGGCAGACTCACTCTCCAGCGCTTGCGCTCAAAAAGGTAAGCCCATACGAGCAGAATTCCCGGCAGCACAACAATACTTTCCAGCGTGCCAAAGCCAAGCAGGTAGCAGCCCCAACTCCCGGCCAGCCATCTCTTGTCGCCTGCCTCTGCATATCGCATAAAACAATAGAGAGCCCCAAGCACCAGAGCCGAAATCAGCATCTGGTTGTAGCTGGACAGCCAGCTCATCGCCACCGTCAATCCAAAATTTAAAGCCCACAGCATCGCCGCTACCACTCCAGTCCCCAGGCTTCCCGTAAGCCGCCTCACTACCAGCACCAGCAGCACCTGCGCCACCGCGAGTGTTAGAAACATCCACAATCGCATCGGCAGCGATTCCATTCCAAAGCCCCATTCAAATCCGAGAAAAAATACCCGTTCGCTCAGCGTACGCACCGTACCTTGTGCCATCGGGCCAAACAGAGCATGCCCCAGATCTGCCAGGTTGAAAATGCTCAGCCTTAAGCCCAGCCATGCAAAATCATCCGCCAAAAACCAGATGCGGAAGCTCCGTCGATACAGATAGAGCGAGAACAGGACGGGAAACAACATCGCCGTCCAGTGTTTCAAACGATTGCCAATCATGAACCTTTCTATTTTGGCACCGTCTGGTTGTGGGGCTGGTTGTGGGAAACTCATTTCACGGGCTGATGCAGAAAATCGGACGTTATCAGATTGAACACGAGCTTGGCCGCGGGGCCATGGGAATCGTTTACCGGGCCTTTGACCCGGCCATTGGTCGCCGCATTGCCATCAAGACCATCCATCTCGATGAGTTGGGTGACTCGCAGACCCGTGCCGTGCTTCGGGATCGACTCTTGCGCGAGGCCCAATCCGCTGGAATTCTTTCTCACCCCAACATCGTCACCATCTACGACATTTCTGAAGATTCGGGCAATGCCTACATCTTCATGGAATACGTCGATGGGGCCACCCTCGACAGCTTTGCCCGTGGCATGCCAACCTCCGACCTGTTAGCCATTCTGGAACAGGCCGCCGAAGCTCTCGACTATGCTCATGCTCGCGGCATTGTTCATCGCGATATCAAACCTGGCAACCTCATGCTCAGTGGCCGCCTGCTCAAGATTACAGACTTCGGGATTGCCCGCCTCCTACATCGTGATTCTTCCCAATCCGGCACCTTGCTCGGCACGCCGGCGTATATGAGTCCCGAGCAGATCTCAGACGGCGAAATTACCGGAGCAACCGACCAGTATGCTCTCGGTGTCATTGCTTATGAATTCCTCACGGGTTCGAAACCGTTCGAAAATGACAATCTCGCAAACCTGTTTTTCCGCATCACCCAACATCCCGTTCCCCCGGTTGCAAAGCTCAACGCAGCCACCAATCAGGTACTTGCACGAGTGCTTGCCAAATCACCCGCACACCGCTACCCCAATTGCGAGGCCTTTGTCGCGGCTCTGACCCAAGCCATCGGAATCGCCGCTTCGGTCCACACCCCAGTCCGCGAAGCCACTGGCGAAGAAGCAACCATTCAGGTTGCCGCCGTTCAGATCCCTACCATTCAGGCCATGCTCGCAAACACCCCTCCGCCTGTCTTGCCACCGCTGAATCTGCCCCCACCGCCAGAGCCTTCGACGTGGAAGCCGATTGCTGGCCTGGTGTTTGGTGGCGCTCTGCTCGTCGGCGTCCTGTGGTTCAGCTTCGGACGCGCGACGCCAGTTCCAATTCCGGCTCCTGTCGATCAGAGCGTTCAGGATAGCCTCAAGCCCAGCCCGATGGGCAAGAAGCTCGAGCCTGACCCCCCACCAAATTCCACGGAGACTGTTGAAACAGCAGTCCAGCCGACCCTTACCCAAACTCAGGCTGCTGTCCTTCCAGATCCGCCTTCCACTCACCCGGTTTTATTTTCATCTAGTCCCGATGGTGCCGAAATTCTGGTCAACAGCGGCAAGCAGGATCGTTGTCCAAAAACTCCCTGTACACTCGAATTGCCAAGTGGCAGTTTTCAAATCACCGCCCGCCTGGAAGGGTTTTCCGAGTCGATTCGCTCCATTCAGGTCCCCGACCAATCGAAACTTTTCTTCATTTTCGAGAAGCCGACAGGAACACTTGCTGTGAATTCTACCCCTTCCGGTGCTTCGATTCGGATCGATGGCCGCGACACAGGACAGAAAACACCAGCTATGCTGAAACTTGCACCCGGAAAGTATAAATTAGAAGTAGTTAAGGATTCACTGGCCCCGCAGAGCCAGGAGGTCACCGTTCGTATCGGTGCCATCCAGACACTTGCTATCAATTGGAACTAACGAAACTCATGTCTTCTCAAAATCATCTCGCCCGCAGATCTTTTCTTGGCGCTTCTGCCTCTCTACTCTTGTCTGGCCCGTCCGGTGCTCTCTCAGCCCAGGCCGTCAATGCAGAAGCAAAGTCTTCAACGATGATCGTCCATTCCCGCAAACCAGAAGATTACGAGATGCCTCTCGACGGGTTTCTTCAGCCCATTACTCCCATCGAACTCTTCTATGTGCGCAGCCACCATTACACGCCCCAGGTAGACCTTGAGACCTTTACTCTGCGCGTCTCCGGCGAAGTTTCAGCCCCCTTCAGCATCTCGCTCCGTGATCTAAAGAAGCTGCCCCGTATCGAACTCGTTGGTGTCATGGAATGCGCCGGCAACGGCCGTGCTTTCTATGCTCCCCGCGTTCCCGGCTTGCAATGGACCAATGGCAGCGTCGGCAACGCCCGTTGGGCCGGCGTCCGCCTTGCCGATGTCCTCAAGAAGGCGAACCTCAAGCCCTCAGCCAAAAACATCGTTTTCGACGGTGCCGATCAGGCCATCGGCACCATGCCCAAGTTTCAGCGTTCCATCCCTGTCAGGAAGGGTCTCGATCCCGACACCATGCTTGCCTTCGAGATGAATGGACAGCCGCTCCCCGTTGCTCATGGAGCGCCTCTGCGGGTTGTGGTTCCCGGGTGGGGTGGAGATTGCTGGACCAAATGGTTGACCGGCATCCAGGTCATTGATCACGAGTTTGAAGGCTTCTTCATGAAGACCGGCTATCGGCATCCTGGCAAAGGTGTCCCACCTGGTTCTACCGTCGATCCGGCCCAGATGAAGCCCATTGAGTCCGTTCGCGTCAAGAGCGTGATTGCCACGCCTAAAGACAACATCATCATGCCGCAGGGCCCTTCGCGCATTGCCGGCGCGGCCTGGTCCGGTGAAGTTCCGCTCGATAAGGTGGAAGTCTCAATCGATGGGGGCCGTTCCTGGGTCGCCGCCCGTTTCACAAGTTCGAATGGACGTTGGGGCTGGCAAACTTGGGATTACGCCTGGAACGCCACTCCCGGCACTTACAAGATCATGTCCCGCGCCACAGATGCCAATGGCTATTCACAGCCGATGGAGCAGGAATGGAATCCCAGTGGCTACCTCTGGAACGTGATCCAGACCGTACGCGCCGAAGTCGTTCCCCTCACCAACACTTCCTACCGCAGCAGTTGCCTCGGCTGCCACAACGAAGATCTCATGCGCGGCCAGAAATTGACGCGTGCGCAGTGGGAAAGAGAAGTCGAAAAGATGATGCGCTGGGGTTCGCAGGTTCCTGCCGACCATAAGGCCAGCCTCGTCGACTACCTCGCTGCCCGCTTCAAGCCCTGATCTGATTTTGCACTCCAGTGCAATACCAGCGCCCCTAAAATGCACAACAGCGGATCAGTAATCTCCGGCACTCTGCCCGTCTGGTAGCGTTGCCCCAGTTCCGCTAATCCGACAAATGCACCCAGTGCCAAGGCCAGTCTGAAAAGGGGAGTGCCAAAGCTCCGCCTTGCCTGGTGCAGGAAATACCAATAGAAAAAACACTTCTCTGCCAGCACTGGCAGGGCGTGGATTCGTGGTGATTCCAGGCTTCCCCGCAGTGGCATCCATAAAAATCGACCCACCATTTCAGGCCCCCACCGAAACGGGCTCAGTTCCCGGATCACGATCATCGTAATCGCGGCAATTGCCAGCCATTTACCAACATTCGGGCCAGCTCGATCCAGCCACCAAATCGCCAGGATCATTGCCAACGCGCAAACCAGCACTTCCGAAAATGGCTTTGCACGGTCCCACAGGATCAACTGAATCGGCAATAAGCCAATCAGGATCCAACTCGCCCGCTTCGCCCTATTAGCATCCAGATTCTCGGCCAGCAGAAACACTACGGCGCAACCGCCAAACGCAATTTCAAGCACTTTCGAAATGCTCAGATCCCAACTGAAAGCCGACTTCAGTTGATGCACAATCGGATAGATCTTGAGCAACGGTAGAAAGGGGCTCCACTTCACGATCACCCATAGGCCGATCAGGATTCCCACGCTGTCTCCTGGAATCTCGTCCCGCAGCCATGCTGCAATCGAGGCCTCGCGCAGCTTTTTCCGATTCGCTACAGCTGCACCCACCAGTCCTCCCAAACTATTGGTCACGGCATCGCTCATCGATGAATATCGTCCAGGGATATGGATTTGCATCCATTCGATTCCAACCGAAAACACTATGCTCGTGACGCTACACGCCACAAGCCCCTTCCACCCCGGAAACCGCAAGCCCCACAACAATCCAAAGGGAATAAAGAACAGCAGATTCAACCAGGCGTCCAGCCAAGTCGCCCTGTCATGTGGAAAGTCGTGATACAGAAATGTACTTTCAACAGCAGAAAATCGAAACGGATACGCCGTCACGTAGGCCATGAGCACAACGCACAAAATCAAAAGAGCCAGCACTGGATCGCGGCGCACTTAAATTCGGGGCCCTAGGTCGTCAGATCCAGAAAGCTGATCTTCGATTTGTGCGGCATGCCGTTCAGAATGAGCCGCTGTAAACCAAAGCCATTGCCTCAGTGTCATTTTCCCCAGCACAGGGTGATCCAGCGTTCGCAGGTCGTGTTCTTCAGAAACCTGTGCCGCCGTCTCGATCATCTTGGCTCGTGCCTCGAGAAATGCACTGAGTGAGGCAGGCCAGATTCCGAAACTCCCCGTGGGCCTCACCCTAGGTGGTGCTTCAATTCGCGACACACGCTTTGCCACTCTTTCCCCGATCAACTCAAGTTTGCCAGCCGTTTCAGCCAGCTCTGCTTCCCCCGCCACCGGTTGTGTCAGCGCCCGCTTGGACATCACCAGAATCCCTCGCTCCGTGATGGCCAGATGTTCCAGAATTTCATCAATAGACCAAGCCCCTGTTGCTGCAGCCTCTGCTTCCGACTGCGTCAAACTTTCTACCTTCGCCAAAATCCGCGCTTGCGTCCCAGCCAGATAGTTCTTCAATTCCATAAGTCGGTTTGCCCCTTCTTCTCCCCATATAGTCCCCAAAATGAAAATAGAGGAACCTTTGGGTTCCTCTATTCTCTCAATTCCTGGCTCTGCGCCCTGCAACGATTCGGAGACAACGTTAGCGCTGCGTAGTCTTCTCCGCTACCCGTGTCAGTTCAGACATCACGCGCATCGCTTCTGTCTCTTCTACGCTCTGTTGCATCACGCTCTGTTGCATCACGCTCGGACCGCTGTGCACGTCGGCCATTGCCGTCATGCGCATCAAATCCATTTGAAACTTTACTTGTGCGATCGTCTCTTGCTGGCTTTCCATGTTCTTTTCCTGATTCATTGTTACCCTATTCTCCCTATCGGTCCATCAGGTGAAAACCTGAAGAAAATATTTATTCTTGTAAGTGTTTTTTGACTCGATGAGGCTCTTGGAACTGGTTGGGCGGGACGTATTGGTAGGCCAGTTTGGTGGGTCAGATTGAGGGATTCAAGGCAGGAATTGGTAATGCGGTGATCAACCCTGTGTTCTTTGAGCCTATCGGTCATATCTACATTTGTTTCTAATGCATGCCGTCTGCCAAACATTAAAGTACTGAAAACAAACGTCATCGCTAGTTCAGCCTTCCATTCCGGCACAAGACCGTTCCATTTTGAAACTCCCCTTGACTATCTACAAGAGCAATGCCACACTATTCTTGTCATGGGCAAGCCTTCCGACCTCCTCCAGGGAACTTTAGACCTCCTAATCCTCCGTACCCTCGCCTGGCAACCGCTCCACGGCTGGGCCATCGCCAATCGCATTGAGCAAATTTCCTCCAGCGTCCTGCTCGTCCAGCAGGGCAGTCTTTACCCCGCCTTGCACCGCCTTGAGGAACAGGGGTGGATTTCCTCCCACTGGGGAGAATCGGAAAATAATCGCCGAGCCAAGTTCTACACGCTTACTAAAGAAGGCCAAGCCCGACTTGAAGTCGAACGCCTGCAATGGGAGCGGCTTTCTGGCGCTATCCAGATCGTGATGGAGCAGTCATGATCCGTATTTTTCGATCTCTGAAGATGGCCTGGCGCAGCCTCACAGCTTCTGCTGCTCGCGACAGCGATCTCGACGCCGAACTCGACGCCCACCTCCAACATGAAATCGATACTCGTATCTCTCGTGGCGAGACTCCTGCTGAAGCACACCGCAACGCCAAACTCGCTTTCGGCAACACTACCCAGGTCGCAGAATCCACACGCGTCTCGCGCCACTTCGCCTTCCTCACTGGCATCGGTCAGGACCTCAGCTTTGCTTTCCGCCTGCTGCGCAAGAATCCCGTCTTCACCTTCGCCGCAGTCACTAGCCTTGCCCTCGGCATCGGTGCCAATACCGCCGTTTTCTCTGTCATCGGCGGAAGACTCTACTTCCGCTGTCAACCAACTCGGCATCGGTGCCAATACCGCCGTTTTCTCCGTCCACAACCGCCTGCTGCTCAGCAATCTGGCTGTCGAGCGTCCTGCCGAGCTTTACCAGTTGACCTATCGCAATTCCCTCGACACCGAACTAAAGCCTGGCGATTACATAGCCTCTTTTCCTTATCCATTTCTTCAGGAACTGCAAAGTAACTCGCGCACGATCACCGCTGCAAGCTGTAGCGCTTCTTCCTCTCCCAGCTTCCGCTCCGGCAACGAATCGCGCATCCTCGGTGTCGAACTGGTCTGCGGCAATCTCTTTGACGTCCTCGGAATCAAGGCAAAGCTAGGCCGCATGCTGAATAGTGCGGACAACTTGAAGCCCGGCGAGCATCCCGTCGTTGTCCTCGCGCACCACTTTTGGCAGAGTGAATTCAACAGCGACCCGTCCATTGTTGGACGCAGCATCACGCTCAACCGCAGTAACTTCACAGTGATCGGCGTCGCTCCAGCCAATTACTTGTCCATGTCCAAAGGCAATGCTCCCGCGATGTGGGTGCCGATTGTGATGGACGGAATATTGAACGGCGAGCAGTCCATCACCCCCAACCGCAGCTTTTGGTGGATTCGCATTCTCCTCCGTCAAAAACAAGGCACCGCTCCTCAAGTCATGGAAGCCGAACTCACTTCGATGCTGCAGGGCTATCGTGAGTCGGCCGACCAAGTCCCAAGCGAATACCAGAAGAAGCTGGCTGACAGCCTGCGAGTCCAGGTGCTTCCAGCGGGTCGCGGCTATGACCAGGGCAATCGCGAAAAGCAATTCGGCCAGTCCTTCAACATGCTCCTCGCCGTGGCCGGAGCAGTTCTACTGATCGCCTGCATCAACATCGCAAACCTGCTGCTCGCCAGAGCCTCCGCGCGTCAGCGAGAGATCGCAACCCGCCTCGCAATCGGAGCCAGTCGTGCCCGCCTGATCCGTCAGTTCATGACGGAAAGCCTGGCCCTTGCCGCCTGCGGAGGCACTCTCGGTCTATTACTTGCTGTAGCGCTCGAACGCATCTTCACGCTAGAAGCCTTTGGCACCACTGCTCTGATCGCGGTGCCCCAATTTCCCTCAACGACAGTACTGCTCGTCTGCCTCGGACTAACACTACTCTCCGGCCTTGGCTTCGGTCTCGCACCCGCTCTCACAGCCGATAGTCAAGGCCTTCAGCCTTCTCATCGATTCAACGGGCGCAAGCTGCTAGTAAGTCTCCAGGTTGCTCTCTCGGTGTTGCTGCTCAGTTCTGCGGGACTCTTTCTCATGACACTCGACAATCTCCGTTCGATCGATGCCGGCTTCCACCGCGAGCATTTGATCTCGATGACGGTGAACCCAACCCTTGCCGGACGCACAGAAGCTTCTTCTCTTTCCTACTACCAGCAAACTGAAGAACAGGTTCGCCAGATTCCAGGCATCCAGCATGCCACCTTCAGCGCCATCGGACTTCTCAGTGGGGGGATGTGGAGTAGCGACATTCAGATTGTCGGCATCACAATTCCTGAAGGCGCGCCGACGCCTCTTATCAATGCGGTTGGTCCCGGCTTCTTCAACATGATTGGTGCCACACTCCTCAGCGGCCGCGATTTTACTCTCGCCGACAACTCCAACACCTCACCCAAGGTGGCAATCATCAACGAGAGCTTCGCCCGCAAGTACTTTGGTGAAACTCCGGCCATCGGTAGAAAGATCGGCTGCGGGCGTCGCGATGGCCACAGCGACCTCCCCGACTTCACCATCATCGCCGTCGTCAAAGACCTGCGCGATTACCGCATCAACGAGACCGGACGGCCCTATTGGTACGTCCCCTACGCACGACAGGAACGTCTCGCTTCTCTCACTCTGATTGCCCGCACTTACGGCGACCCCAAGCCGATGCTGGGCCCAATCCGCGCCGCAATTTCCCATCTCGATCCGCTCGTGCCGATTTCACGCGAAACCACTCTCACCATGGCCGTTGAAGCTCAAATCGTTCAGGAGCGCATCGTCGCACAACTCTCAGCATTCTTCGCTGCAATCGCTGTGCTCCTCGCCGTCATCGGGCTCTACGGCGTGATGTCTTACACGGTGGAGCGCCGCACCAAGGAGATCGGCATCCGCATCGCACTCGGTGAAGCCCGCTCACAAGTCTTTTCAAAAATCCTGACAGAAGCTCTCACCTTCATCGCCATCGGTATCGCCGCCGGCATCCCCATGTCGCTCGCCCTTGCTGCCTATGCTGAAAAACTACTCTACGGCGTCAAACCCGCAGACTGGCTCCCGCTTTGTATCGCCATTCTCATCGTGGGCAGCTTCGGCCTACTCGCCAGCTACATCACAGCCCACCGCGCCGCAGGAATAGATCCAATGGCCGCTCTGCGTATAGAATAGCCTCGTGATATCACGACGCCTGCTCATTCAATCCACCGCCGCCGCTACCGCACTCGCCCAGTCTGCTGCCTCCAAAGGTACGGTCACCAAGGCCTCTTTCAAATCTGCTAAACACTATCCCGGCACAGTCCGCGACTACTGGGTTTATGTCCCCGCCGTTGCTGCTCCGGCAGGCGGCTACGCACTCATGGTCTTTCAGGACGGGCAGGGTTTCATCAATGAGACAGGCCGCTTCAAAGCCGCCGATGTCTTCGATAAATTGATTGCTTCTGGAGACATGCCTCCAACGATCGGCCTCTTCATCCAGCCCGGCATTATGCCCGCCTTGAATCCTGACACGCAACAGGCCCGCTTCAACCGTTCCTACGAATACGACGCGCTCGGCGACCGCTACGTCAAGTTCCTCATCGAAGAGTTTCTTCCAGAAATTACAAAGCAGCACAGCATCACCAGCGACCCCAGTCTCCGCGCTATCGGAGGCTCCAGCTCCGGTGCCATTTGCGCTTTTACCGCCGCCTGGAATCGTCCCGATGTCTTCCGTCGAGTACTCTCTTACATCGGCTCTTACGTCAACCTGCGTGGGGGCGACTGGTACGCCGATATCGTTCGCAAAACGGAACCCAAGCCGCTCCGCGTCTTTCTTCAGGACGGATCTTCCGACCTCAACATTTACTCCGGCAGTTGGTGGATGGCCAACCAGACCCTCGCCGCTTCGCTCGAATACGCCGGCTACGAATCGAAGTTCGACCGTGGCACCGATGGCCACAATTCCAATCACTCCTCACGCATCTTCGTCGAGTCTCTGCAATGGCTCTGGGCCAATTGGAAGCAACCCATCCTTGCCTCGAAAGGCAACCCCAAATCAGAGCGCCAATTCGTCGCCACCATCCTTGACCCCGCATCAGACTGGGAAGAAATATCCGCTGGCCACGGCTTTACCGAAGGGCCCGCTGTCGATAAGGATGGCAACGTCTTCTTCACGGATGTCCGTCAGGACAAGATCCACAAGATCGATCACGCCACAGGCAAAGTCACCTTGTTCAAAGAGCAGTCCGGTGGCTGTAATGGTTTGATGTTCGGCCCGGATGGCCGCCTCTACGCCTGCCAGGGCAAGAAGCGCCAGATCATCGCCATCAACCCCGATGGATCAGAAACCGTACTTGCCACCGACGTCGGCTCAAACGATCTGGTCGTGAACGCGAAAAACGAAGTCTGGTGGACCGAGCCCGCCCAGCACAAGATCTGGCACACCGACGGCAAAGGCACGAAGAAGACGGTGCACGAGGGTCTCGATTTCCCCAACGGCATTCTTCTCACTCCAGATCAGAGCCAGCTCCTGTGTGTCGACATGCGCTCCAAATGGGTCTGGATTTTTCAGATCCTGCCGGACGGATCGCTCGCCAATGGCCAGCCTTACTATCACCTGGAGACTTGGGATACAGACTCCCAATCGGGCGGTGACGGCCTGACCATCGATACCGAAGCTCATCTTTATGTTGCAACTCGTCTCGGAATTCAAATCTGCGACGCCCCCGGTCGCGTAGTAGCTATTGTCAACAACCCGCAGAACCTGCAGCCGAGTAACTGCGTCTTCGGCGGGCCCAGTCTGGATTATCTATACTCGACGAATCGGGAAAAAGTTTTCCGGCGCAAACTACGACGAAAAGGATTACGTTCATGGACTTCTATAAAACCGCCGCAACCGGGGCTCTGATTTGCCTCACCGCCTTTGGTCAGGCAATCACCCCTGAAGAGCGTTCAAAGACTCTCAACGAACTGGAGCGCACCCGCAATCTGATGCTCACTGCAATCGACGGGGTCTCTGAAGTGCAAGCGCAAAAAAAGCCCGCGCCAGAGCGCTGGAGCGTACTCGAATGCGTGGAACATCTCGCACTCACCGAGCGTGGCATCTTCGCCGCAATGCAGGCCAATCTCAAGGCTCCCGAGGCAAGTGAAGCGGATCGTGCCAGGACCAAAGGCAAGACCGAGATCCTCGGCCAGTTCATGCCCGACCGCAGCCGTAAAGCGACCGCCCCTGTTGAGGTTGCACCCCGAGGTGAATTCAAAACGCTAGCCGCAGCGCGTGCAGCATTCGAAGCCGCGCGCAAAGACACAATTGCCTTTGTCACGACCACCGACTTGCCATTGCACTCCTACGTCTCCAAACACTTCGCTTTCGGCGAGCTGGACGTTTACCAGTGGTTTGTCCTGATGGCCGGTCACGTAGAGCGCCACACAAAACAGATCAATGAAGTAAAGGCTACTTTTTAGGATTGGGGATCGCGTCCCCAAGGTTGATCGACCCGCCGCCTTCCGATACGTAGTTGACATTCCAGCTGGGGATCTCAAATTCAACATCGCCCTTCACAATGCACTGGCAGCCCAGCCGTGATCGCAGCGTAAGCCCCGGTGCCATGTCCAGGCGGTCCATTTCGTCATCATCCATCGGCGTGAGATTCTCTTCGCCCTTCTTGATGATGACGTGACAGGTGGTGCATGCGCACGCTCCGCCACAGGCATGTTCAATGTGAAAGCCGAAGTGTTCGGCAAGGTCCAGCAGGCTCAAGTGCTTTCCATGACCACCATGCGGAACCAATTCCGGGGTGAACTCATAGCTCGAGCCGTCGTTCAAAAGCGTGATTTTCGGCATGATTTCGTTAAAAGTCCAGTATAGCGTTGCTATATTGAAGTACAGTGTTTCATAGCCTCGAACGCTCGATTTCACGAGCCGTTTCTCAATACCTCCAGACGAATTTCTCCGTCGATGTCCCGGTCTCGACCGAGCAGCCAAAACAGTCTGGCTTCGGCGAGCTTGCACTCCCGGTTGCCTTTCAGTTGGCCCGCCAGCTCAAGAAAGCTCCCAAGGCCATTGCCGAACAATTGGCCGAGGGTCTCGCCGGAAAACTCGAAGGAGTTTCCCAGCTTGAGGTGGCCAACGGTTATCTCAATGTCCGTTTTGATCGGGGCTGGTTTGCTCGTCGCATTCTAGAGGGGAATGAATTCGAAACCCAGGAATTCTCGACACACAAGACCATCGTCGAGCACACCAACATCAACCCCAACAAGGCGGCCCACATTGGCCACCTCCGCAACGCCATTTTGGGCGACACTTTCGTTCGCATGATGAGAGCGATGGGCACTCGGGTGGAAGTGCAAAACTACATCGACAATACCGGCGTCCAGGTTGCCGACGTTGTTGCCGCTTTCCATTTTCACGAAAAGAAAACTGCCGCCGAAGTGACCGAACTCACCTGGCAACCGCGCTTCGATTATCTCTGCTGGGACATCTATTCGAAGGTCGCCCAGATGGAAGAAGCTAAGGAGTGGCGTACCGAGACTCTGCATGCGATCGAGAGTGGTGAAGGCCCCTTGGCTGAAATGGGTCATGTGGTTGCCAATGCGATTGTAGATTGCCACCTCAACACCATGCTCCGCCTCGGCATCCAGTACGACGTGCTGCCCCGCGAGAGCGAAATCCTGCACCTCAAGTTCTGGGCCAGTTGCTTTGAACAGTTGAAAGAGAAGCAGGCCATCTACCTTGAGACCGAGGGCAAAAATAAAGGATGCTGGGTGATGCCAGGCTCAGCCTTCCGCGAAAATGCCGGCGAAGAAGATTCCAAGGTCATCGTTCGTTCGAGCGGCATCGTTACCTATGTCGGTAAAGACATTGCCTACCAGTTGTGGAAGTTTGGTCTGCTCGGCAAAGATTTCTACTACCGCAAACTGCGCACCTATCCCAATGGGCAAGTCTGTTACGTCACCCAGTCCACTCCGGAAGACTCTGAGCCAGTCAGCTTCGGTGCCGGCACCAGCGTCTACAACGTAATTGATTCGCGCCAGAGCTATCTGCAGGATGTGGTCTGCGCCGGCCTTCGCGCTCTTACCTACACTAGTCAGGCTGAGAAGAGCATCCACTTCAGCTATGAAATGGTGGCCCTGAGTCCACGTACTTGTGTCGAGCTCGGCATCGCGCTTAGCGAAGAAGACAAGGCTAAGCCTTACGTTGAAATGAGCGGTCGCAAGGGCCTCGGCGTCAAGGCCGACGACTTGATCGATCAGTTGATCGAGCGCGCCCGCATCGAAGTAGATTCGCGCCATGCAGATCGTCCGGCAGACAGTCGGGCCAAAGTGGCGCAACAGATTGCCGTCTGCTCGCTGCGCTATTTTCTTCTAAAGTTCACCCGCACCAGTGTCATCGCTTTTGACCTCCAGGAAGCGCTCAGCTTTGAAGGCGAAACAGGCCCCTATGTCCAGTACGCCGCCGTTCGTGCCAGGAACATTCTGCGCAAGGTTCCGCAAATGCCCGACTTCAAGGCGGAGCTTTCGCGCGAGGTCCTCGAAACCGTCCTCGCCAATGAGGATCTCTGGCAGTTGTTACTCGATATTTCACGCCTCGAAACAGTACTCTCTGACGCCGTCGGCAGTGGAGAACCAGCCGCTCTTGCCAAGTACGCATTCCAGTTGGCCCAGGGCTTCAGTCGCTTCTATCACGACTATCGTGTTCTCGATGAAGCAGACCCCGCGCGCAAAAATGTGTTGTTGTGGATGACACAGCACTTTGCAAAGCAACTCGAGAAAACTCTCGCTACCCTTGGCATCGAAGTGCCGGAGTATATGTAAATGAGCGTGCCTGACATTCTGGCAAAAATCGTCGAGCGCAAGCAGCAGGAACTGCTCGTGCTTAGGCCGAAGTCGGCCGAATTCGAGCGCCGGGCCGCCGATCTGATCGGCAAGCAGCGCGGCTTCGCCTCGCGTCTCCGCGTTCGCGCCCTCATTTCGCCAGCGGTCATTGCCGAAATCAAAAAAGCCTCGCCGTCACGCGGCGTCTTGTCCGAAGATTTTCAACCTGTCAAAATCGCCCGCAGCTACGAACTAGGCGGTGCAGCAGCCCTCAGCGTGCTTACCGATCAGGATTTTTTTCAAGGCTCCCTCGCAGATTTAGTTGCCGCCAGGGCCTCCGTTGGTTTGCCGGTTCTTCGCAAAGACTTCACACTCGAAGAGCTTCACATCGTTGAGGCTGCCGCCCACGGTGCGGATGCCGTTCTGCTCATTGCAGCGCTCTTGAACTCGAACGGCATGCGCCGCTTGCGCGAATTTGCAGGCTCCCTAGGCCTCGACACACTGGTCGAAGTGCATGATGAACTCGAACTCGCTCAGGCAGTCGAAAGCGGCGCAACCATCATCGGCGTGAACAACCGCGATCTGCGCACCTTTGAAGTCAAACTAGAAACTTCGCTCCTGCTTGCCGAAAAAATTCCTGTGGGTGTAATGCGTGTCAGCGAAAGTGGAATCTTCACCCGCGATCATGTCCAGTCGCTCCGCGCCGTTGGCTACCAGGCATTTCTTGTTGGAGAAAGTCTCATGAAAGATCCCGCCGCACTTCGTGAGCTGGTGTCGTGATCGTAAAAGTTTGTGGCCTGACCAATGTGATGGATTCTCTCACCGCGCTTGACGCTGGTGCAGACGCGCTGGGCTTTAATTTCTGGCCCGGCAGTCCTCGCTTCGTCAGCGACACCGCCTTCTTCAAAGATCTCCCCGACGACTTCTGGCGCGTGGGGCTTTTCGTGAACGAAGATCCCGCTCGTGTTCGCGATCTCATGCAGGAACATCAGCTCGATGTTGCGCAATTGCACAAAATGGATTCGATCACTGGCGTGCGCATCTGGAAAGCAATTGCAGTTGACGGGCCCTTAACCCAGGACCGCATCGATCAGGAGCATGTGGAAGCGATTGTCCTCGATACACCAGCAGGCGCGCTCGAGGGCGGCACAGGCAAAGTGTTTGATTGGCACTTGGCCAAAGGAATCAAAGGCAGGATCGTCCTCGCCGGCGGTCTCGACGAAACGAATGTTGGGCAGGCCATCCAGCAATTGAGGCCTTGGGCCGTGGATGCCTGTTCGCGCCTCGAGCTCGAGCCGGGTAAGAAAGACCGCAAGAAGATGCGCGCTTTCATCGAAGCCGCACGAAAGGAGTTTGACGCAGTATGTTAACCGTGCCAGATGCTGGCGGCCACTTTGGCCCCTATGGCGGGCGCTATGTTCCCGAGGTTTTGATGTCGCCGCTTGAGGAACTCGAGCAGGCTTATTTGGCAACCAAAACGGATCCGGCCTTCCAGGCAGAACTTTCCGATTTGCTCAAGAACTACGCGGGTCGGCCCACTCCCCTTTATTTTGCAAAGCGCCTGAGCGAAAAGCTCGGAGGAGCAAAGATCTACTTCAAGCGTGAAGACTTGCTTCATACGGGTGCGCACAAGATTAACAATGCTCTGGGCCAGGCCTTGCTTGCGCGCAAAATGGGCAAGAAGCGCATCATTGCCGAAACCGGCGCAGGCCAACACGGTGTTGCCACTGCTACTGCCTGTGCGCTGCTCGGTCTGCAATGCCGTGTCTACATGGGCGAAGAAGACATGCGCCGCCAACGCCTCAATGTATTCCGCATGCGGCTTTGCGGTGCTGAAGTCGTTGGCGTAACCAACGGATCGCGAACCCTTAAGGACGCCATCAGTGAAGCAATGCGCGACTGGGTTACCAACGTCGATACAACCTACTACCTGCTCGGTTCCGCCCTCGGCGCTCATCCCTATCCGCTCATGGTGCGAGACTTCCATCGCTGCATCGGCGATGAGGCTCGTGTGCAGCTGCTCGAGCGCGAAGGCTGCCTGCCCGATATGGCCATTGCGTGTGTTGGTGGCGGATCGAATGCGATTGGGCTCTTCCATGCCTTCATCGGTGATGCCTCGGTAAAGCTGGTTGGCGTAGAGGCCGGTGGTAAAGGCAAAAAAACTGGCGACCACGCAGCCCGTTTTAGCGGCGGTGCTCCCGGCGTGTTGCACGGCGCTTACAGCTATCTGCTGCAGGATGCAGATGGTCAGGTTGCGCTCACTCATTCCATCAGCGCCGGCCTCGACTATGCGCTCATTGGTCCGGAACACGCGCATCTCCACGACATCGGTCGCGCTGAATACGTAGACTGCGACGATGCAACAGCCCTTAAGGCGGCGGTCGAACTCTCTTTGATGGAAGGCCTGATTCCAGCCCTCGAGAGCGCTCATGCCGTGGCCGAAGCGCTTGTCCGTGCACCCCAATTGAGCAAAGATCAAATCATCCTGGTGAATCTCAGCGGGCGAGGGGACAAGGACATTGATATCTATCGTGAAAATTTGAAGGAGCTTGATTCTGACTCGCATCAGCCAGCGTTTTAATGAGTTGCGGGCCAAAAATGAGCCCGCGTTGATTGCCTATGTAACTGCCGGGGACCCCAACCCCGAAGCAACAGTCGAGATCGTTGCCGCCCTCGAGCGCGGTGGCGCAGATCTAATCGAGCTGGGTGTACCGTTTAGCGACCCCATCGCCGACGGGCCCGTGATCATGCGCGCTAGCGAACGCGCCCTGGCCGCTGGTACCACGGTGGAAAAGGTCTTGATCATCGCTGCTGAAATTCGCAAACGTAGCGAGATTCCGCTCGTTTTGTTTACCTATCTCAACCCCGTCATGCGCTACGGATTCAGCGCCTTGGCCAAGCGGGCCAAGGAAGTTGGAGTCGATGGATTTCTGCTCACCGATTTGAGTGTCGAAGAAGCAGAGAGCTTTGTCGAAGCAGTAAGAAGCGTTGGTCTCGACACTGTGTTTCTGGTTGCACCTACCAGCACCGAACGCCGTCTCGAACTGGTGGCCAAGTATTGTTCGGGTTTTGTCTATGTGGTGTCGCGCACCGGTGTTACCGGAGAGCAGGCCCAGGTTTCTTCCAACGTGAAGCCGCTTGTCGAGAAGTTGCGCCGCTTTACGGGACTGCCGCTCGGCGTTGGCTTTGGAATCTCCAGCGCTGCACAGGCCGCTGAAGTTGGCGCCGTTGCCGATGGCGTAGTCGTGGGTAGTGCCTTTGTCCGGGCAATTGAAAACACCCCTTCCGGCGAACTCTTGGATACGATAGAACGCATGGCAAAAGATCTCAAACAGGGAGCGCTCGGTGGGCGTAAGTGATCCGGCCGAAAGGCTAAAACAGTTTCGCGGGCAGATCGATTCCCTCGACGTCCAAATTCTTGCGTTACTCAATGAACGAGCGACTGTGGCTCTCGAAATCGGCGCAACCAAAAAGTCTGCCGGTCTGCCTGTCGTCGAATTGACACGGGAGCGCGCTGTCGTCGAAGGCATGATGGGCCGGAACCTCGGGCCGCTTGGCAACGACGCAATGGAACGAATCTACACCGCGATCATGATGGAAATGCGGCGGCTGCAGGACTGATGGCCATTGCGGTAATTGTCGGCACAGGCTTGCTTGGCTCGAGCTTCGGGCTCGCCGCGAAGCAGGCGAAAAGCTTCACGCGTGTGATCGGTGTCAGTTCCCCCGCTGTGGTTGAAAAGGCCCTTGCTGTTGGCGCTATCGATGAAGCCATGCCGATCGAGAAAGCCTTGCCGCAGGCCGATCTCGTGCTCCTCGCTCAGCCCGTGCGCAGGATCCTCAAGTTGATCGAAACTCTCGATCCCATGCTGAAGCAGGGTGCCTTGGTTACGGACGTGGGCAGCACCAAAGTCGAGATTTGCGCTGCCGCAATGAAGTACATTACGCGCGCAACATTCATCGGTGGTCATCCCATGGCGGGAAGGGAAGTACGTGGCCCCGAGGGTGCTTCTGCGGATCTGTTTATCGGCCGACCTTGGGTTCTGACCGTTGACCACTCAGACCTCGCAGGCTTGATTTCGATCTTTGGTGCTCGTCCCGTCTTGCTGAGCGCAGAAGCGCACGACCGCATGGTCGCTTGCAGCTCCCACTTGCCCCAGTTGCTTTCTACCGCTTTGGCGAGCATGCTGAACGGTCGCGACCTGAAGCCCGTGGCTGGCCCCGGATTGATCGACATGACTCGCCTGGCGTTATCTAGCTACGAACTCTGGGAAGACATTCTTGCAACCAATGCTTCTAATGTCGACGATGCGCTTGCCGGAATGATCGGCGAACTCGAGCAATTCCGGGTGGCTTTGCGCGCTGGTCGCGGTGTTCAGGCATTCGACCGCGGGAACCGCTTTGCGTCTGACTTGCGTAACTAGAAATTCTGCATTGGTTTTGCAATCACACAGCTCGGCTTTGATGTAATCATTGCTTGAGGGCTTCTGCTGATTATGAATTTCAAATTCTTGCTTGTTGCGCTGTTGTCGTGTTTCTCTCTCTTTTCCCAGGCTCCAGTCGGTACGATTGCCGGCACCGTCACTGATGATTCCGGTGCTGTTGTTGTAGGCGCTGAACTCACCATTGTCAACGTCGAGACTGGTCTCAAGCGTGAGGCGAAATCTTCCTCCGAAGGGCAGTTCAGCGTGTCGGCTCTTCCCGCTGGCCGCTATGAAGTTCGCAGTCAAATGGCGGGCTTTCGGCAGATGCTGCGCCCGGCTGATGTCGTTGTCGGCAGCACCACAACCGTCGATCTCAAACTTCAGATTGGTGCCGTAACCGAAGTTGTGAATGTCGATGCGGCCACTTCACAAATTTCCTATGACAGCCACAAAATTGACGGCGTTGTCGGTCGTACCCAGATTGAAGCGCTACCACTCAATGGCCGTAGTTTCCTGCAACTTGCCTTTCTCGAACCAGGCGTAGGTGTAGGCACCCAGTCGCTTGCCCAGTACAATGCCCAGTTTGGTGTTTCTGTCCTCGGCGGCAGCACTGGCAAGACCGCCCTCACGGTCGACGGCGGCAATGTCCGCAATCCACTCGAAGGCGGTACGGCGCAAAATTTTTCGCAGGAGATGGTCGAAGAATTTCAGATCTCTTCAGCCAATTTCGACCTGTCCACCGGCATCGCTGCCAGTGGTGCCATCAACATTGTTTCCCGCTCCGGCGGCAATGCCTATCATGGAGGCGCATACTTCTTCTATCGCGATCACAACCTTTCCGCTTATCCTGCCTTGAAGCGAAATGCTTTTGCCCCGGATCCTTTTTTTGCTCGCCGCCAGAGTGGGTTTCTCGTGTCCGGCCCAATCAAAAAAGACAAGCTTTTCTTCTTCTTCAACATGGAGAACAACAACCAGGATGGCGTGGTTACGGTGCAGCCGGACTCGCCTTACTTTGCCAGCCTCGCGCAGAATTACAACACTCCTTACAACGGCAAGCAGATCAGCATAAAGTTCGACTATCGCTTCAATCAGAAGCACAATCTGTTTGCACGCTATTCGCATGATGGCAACAGTGGCTTCGGGCCTCGCAGCGGCGCTCCCCTGCCTTCCAACTGGCTCCTCAATCGCAACTGGGCTGACCAGAGCATAATAGGTGTGACCAGCACCTTGAGCTCAACACTGGTGAATGATTTCCGCTTCGCTTATCACTACTGGAACAACCGCAATCTCCATCCAACAGCGAAAGAATGTGCTGGCTGTCTCGGCCTTGGATTGCCTGAGATGTCTGTCGTTGGCACGAACGTGCGCTTTGGCAATACGTCCAACGCTCCGCAGGGCCGCGACATTCGTCGCTACAACCTGAGCAACAACATGACCTGGCAAAAGGGTGCTCACCGCATGCGTTTTGGTGGCAGCTATGAAACCATGCCCTTCACTGGGTTCTGGGCCTTTGGCGACCCCGCTGCCGGCAACGTTTGGGGGCCGGACATCATGGTGGCTAACCGGATTCCACTCGCGGCCTTTGGTTTGCCAAATCAGTTCGTGACCAATGCCGATGTCTTGAAGTTGCCTCTCGCTACCGTTGCTATGGGCATTGGCGATCCTTCCCAGCCACCCCCCTACAACAAGGGCAAAGCTGGCCAGAACAAGCGCTACCACTTTTTCTGGCAGGACACTTATCGCGTGAACGCGAAGCTTACTTTGAACTATGGGCTCGCCTGGCAGTTTGAATCCACACTCGTGAATCGTGATCTCAGCAAGCCGGCATTGCTCGCCCCCATCATGGAGAGTCTGGACCCGACAAAGCCAACCTACACGAACTGGTCCCCCTCGCTGGGTTTTGCCTGGAATGTAGGCAAAGATGGCAAGACGGTGATTCGTGGCGGCGGCGGTTTTTATTACGACACAACCGAAATCTCCCAACGCCTTGGTGAAAGGGCTGCCATTGGTCCCGTTGGGAATGGCAGGCAGGCGATTGGCGGGCAGAGCGTAGGCAATCCGATCGCCGGAATTGTAAACCCGATTCCCGGTTTGCTGCCGAATGTTGTGGTCGGAACTCCAATTGATTTTCGCACCTTGCCAACCGGATTTCGCTTGTCCGATCTGATGGCTATTTTGCCTCAGATTCGGGCCGCATCCGAGGCTACTGTAGCCAATCCGAATCCTAACGATTTGAGTGTGCGCAACATCAATATTTCGAAGCAGGGAACCGATATTTATCCTTACAAATATGGTGCTGCTTATGCCCGCAATCTGACCTTGGGCATTCAGCGGCAAGTGCGGAAAGATCTGGTCGTCACTGCTGATTTCGTATACCGTCATTCCTTCCGGGAGGATCTGGGCTCACTCGATTACAACCGGTTTTTCCGCTTTCAGGGACCAGTAATTCCTCGCTGCACGACTGCAGCACAGGCCGCATCTCCCACAGCCAACTGTTCCACCGGCTCAATCGGCATTCGCACCTCGGCTGGTCGTACAGATTACAAAGCCTTGCTGGTCAAAGTGGACAAGCGATTCTCAAAGCGTTACCAGTTTCTGGCCTCCTATTCACTGGTCAGAGCCAATGGCATGAACGGCGTCACCAACCTCGACAACTGGTTTGAAAACTGGGGCCCAACCGGCGGGCGCCACGGGCTGAATGTCTCTGGAATTGTGGATTTGCCCTGGAAGACTCAAGTGTCTTTTATCTCTTCGATGGGCACACGCGGTGCCTACAGGCCTCAAGTGGGTAGCGTTGATCTCGATGGTGACGGGCAGGATACTGCTTTTCTGCCGGGCTGGAATGTTCCAGATCGTCATCCGACCAAACAACGCCTTGAGGCTGGCATTGCTGCATGGAATTCTGCCTATCCTGATTTGGCAAATGGTCAACGCCCACGCACTTCTCGTGGGCAGACGATTCCCAAGCTCAGCCTGCCTTCAGACTATTCCTTCGGTGATAACTTCTCCTCCCAGGATTTACGCTTTACCAAGACAATTCTGTTTAAGGAAAAGTACAAGTTCAACCTGTTTGTAGAAGTATTCAACATCTTCAACATTGCCAATCTGGGCGGCATCAGCAGCAGCTTGAATAACCCGGCGTCCTTCGGCGTTGCGACGAGCCGTGCTGGCCAGGTCTTTGGCTCAGGTGGTCCAAGAGCCTTCCAGGTGGGTGGCCGCTTCGCGTTCTGATCGTTCTCAGCGTTTGGCGGGCTGCGTGAAGAAGGCACGCGGTTCGAGTGCAGTAATCATCCAGCGCCTGCCGCGTTTCGTAAATTCGATCATAAGCACTTCGCGCTGCTGGTGAAAGATCATACTGTCACCTTTGGACCGGAAGTCCAGGTACCAGTCCACCTTGGCGACCTGCTTTTCAGCCGTGCCGGATGCAGTCTGTATCTGGATGCTGGAATTGTGATCTGCCGCCTGGACCATCCCGACAAGTTGTTGCCGGAATTCATCACGAGCCGTTAGATTCTTGTCAACATTGTTCAGAAAGCCTGAAATATTGCCTTCACTGAGGTCCGTTGCCATCGAAGCTAGGATCTCCCGCAATTCATCCTCGGTACTGCTGAACAACAGTGCGAACAGGCTTCTACGTGCGATAGCTTCCATTGATTTCGATGTACCCTTCAGTGAAATCGCAGGTCCAGAATTCGGTTGCACCCTTTCCGTTTCCAGCAATGCGCAGATCGATAACAACATCCTTCTCGTCCAGCTTCAGCTTGAGCTTCGCTTCATCAAACGGAGCCGCGAGTCCCGCTTTGCAAACTCGTTTGCCCTGCAGAAAGATGTCGACTTTGGAGGGATCAAACTTGGCACCTGAATAGCCAGCGGCACAAATGATGCGGCCCCAGTTTGGATCAGAACCGGCAATCGCAGTCTTGACCAGAGGTGAGTTTGAAATAGCACGGCCAATCAGAACCGCGTCCACTTCTGTTTTAGCACCGCTGACGAGAACGCGAATGAGTTTCTTCGCACCTTCTCCGTCCCTGGCGATCTGAGCGGCAAGGCTCTTCATGACACCGGTGATTGCATCGGCGATCAGCTTGAGTTCGTCTCCATTTGGCTTAATGCCGCTTGCTCCATTCGCAAGCAGCACGACCGTATCGTTGGTCGAAGTGTCGCCATCCACACTCAGCCGGTTGTAGCTGACATTGATTGCGCTCGACAAAATAGCTTTGAGGTTCTGCACCGAAATTGCGGCATCGCAAAGAACATACCCGAGCGTCGTCGCCATGTTGGGTTGGATCATGCCAGAGCCCTTCGTCATGCCTGCGATGTGGACCTTTCCCTTCTTCAGTTCGACCGTGGCTTGGGCTGTCTTCATTACGAGATCGGTAGTCATGATTGCCCGTGCGACGTCACCAAAACGCTCGCTCGACAAGCCTGCGAAGAGTTCTGGTAGAGCACTCTTGATTTTCTTCAGATCCAGCTCGACGCCAATTACACCGGTGGAGGATGGCAGTACTTCGACCGCTGTGCAGCGCGCATGTTTGGCGGCGGCTTTGACGGTTGATGCGGCCACATTCATGCCACTACGAGTAGAGCAATTGGCATTGCCGGCATTGATGATGAGGGCCTTCACCTTGCCTCTCGAGGTCTTGAGGTTTGCCCTGGAAAGAACGACAGGTGCGGCGGCGACAAGGTTCTGCGTGAAGACCGCAGCGGCGTTGGCGGCTGGTTGGCTTACGATCAGCGACAGGTCATCTTTCTTGATTTTTCGGATGCCTGCGTACACACTGCTGTATTGATAGCCAAGAGGCAATTCGTTGCTCATTTATGCTCCAAGAATTTCATTTTCGTCGATTCGGAGGCCATTGCGGAAATCAGCTCCGCTGACGCGCTTGCGGCCTTCCTGCTGCACTTCAAGTACTTCGAGGACAGTGCCGTGTCCGCAGGCGATTTTGAGCGGGCCTTTCGTTCCAAGAACTCGTCCCGGTTCTATTGTGCTGCTCTCTTCGACCACTCGGGTCTTCCAGAAGCGAAGGGTCTGGTCCCGGAACTGCGTCATCGTTCCCGGCCACGGATAGAAGCCGCGTGTACGGTTGTGGATGAGAGTTGCCGGCCAGGACCAGTCGATCGCCGCGTCCAGCTTGCTGAGCATCGGCGCATGGGTCGCTGCTTTGTCGTCCTGCACTGTACCGGCTTGTCCGGGGTTGGCCAGTGTTTCGAGGAGCAGCTTTGCACCGAGGATCGAAAGCCGCCCGCCGAGCTCGACCGCATTTTCGTCAGGGTCAATCGGCGTCTCGCTCTTCAGCAGCATGCTGCCGGTGTCGAGCCCTGCGTTGATCTGCATGGTCGTTACGCCCGTGACAGACTCGCCATTGGCGAGAGCCCACTGGATGGGGCCTGCGCCTCGATACTTCGGAAGTAGCGAACCGTGCACGTTGATGATCCCAAAACGTGGGATATCAATTATGTTTTGTGGAATGATCTGACCATATCCGACAACCACCATGAGGTCCGGAGCTTGTTCCCTGAGTGCTTCAACGATCTCAGGCTTGCGGATGCGTTCCGGTTGCTCGACGCTCAAGTTCAACCGAAGCGCTGCCTCTTTGACTGCACTCATGGCAACAGATTGGCCCCGCCCCTTTGGTCGATCCGGTTGTGTGTAGACGGAGAGGAGGTCAAATCCGGCACTAACCATGGCTTCGAGCGAGGGCACGGCAAAGCCGGGGGTGCCGAGGAAGATGGCCTTTAGTCCCACTCGCCTGCCTTCTGCAGTCTGCGTATCTTGCGGCGGATCAGATCGCGCTTGAGCGGGCTCAGACGGTGAATGAACAACACTCCGTCGAGGTGATCGTTCTCATGCTGAATGGCGCGGCTGAGAAGATCTTCGCCTTCGAGCTCAAACCAGTTGCCGTGTGCGTCCTGGGCCTTGACGCGAGTCTTCTTTGCGCGGCTGACGGGTTCGCGAAAGCCGGGGATGCTGAGGCAGCCCTCTTCTTCGGTAATCTTGCCTTCCTTCGAAAGGATCTCGGGATTGATTAGCACGATGCGCTCGCCCTGCTTCTCTCCAGATGTCGGGTCAATTACGGTGAGCCGTTTCTTCAGACCAATCTGCGGAGCCGCAAGGCCAACGCCCTTGGCTGCGTACATGGTGTCAAACATATCTGCCACCAGTTGCTTTAGCTCTTCAGTGCCGAATTCAGCTTCTCCAATGGGGTCGCATCGTTCTTCGAGCACCGGGTTGCCGTATCTTACAATCTTGTAAATCATCTAGAAGTCTCGTACTTGTGTCTGGTAGTTGTTGAAGTTTCTCTTTGCTTCGCGAAGGGAGTCGCCGCCGAATTTTTCGATCATGGCCTGAGCGAGGACGAGTGCGACCATCGCTTCGCCAATCACTCCCGCGGCAGGGATGACGGCAACGTCAGATCGCTCATAGGCGGCAAGGGCCGAATCGCGTGTGGGCAAATCTACGCTTTCAAGCGGGCGGCGCAAAGTGGAGATGGGCTTGAGATGGCCACGGACAATGATGTCCTGACCATTGGTGATGCCGCCCTCAAGGCCACCGGCGCGGTTGGCACCACGGAAGAAGGCCTTGTCTTCCTTGTTGTAGTGAATCGTGTCCTGCACCTTGCTGCCAAAGCTGCGAGCGCCTTCGAGCGAGTAGCCGACTTCGACACCTTTTACTGCCTGCATCGATACAATTGCCTGGGCGAGCTTGCCATCCAGACGCGAATCCCAGGTGATGTGGGAGCCGAGCCCGATAGGCAGACCGTGGGCACGCACTTCAAAGATGCCACCGACTGTGTCGCCAGTGCGATACGCTTCATCGACCACGGCCTTAAAGCGCAGCTCTGTTTCTGCATGAACGCATCCGAGGAGAACTTCGTCCTTTTCGCTGAGTGCCTTGATCTCTTCCCAGGTCGCTTCGTAGCTCATGGTCTCGGCGCCGACACCGACGACGTGGCTGAGAATTTCAATGCCGAATTCGGCAAGATAGGCCTTGGCGAGTGCCCCGACCGCTACGCGGGCGGCAGTCTCACGAGCGCTGGCGCGTTCGAGAACATAGCGGGCATCGTCAAAATCGTACTTGATGCAGCCGATCAAATCCGCGTGGCCGGGCCGAGGGCGTTTGACTTCCTTGAACTTCTCAGCTGAGCCCTCGTAGTCTTCGACAGGCATCGACTCGGTCCAGTTCTTCCAGTCGGCATTGGCCACGATCACTGCGATGGGCGCACCAATGGTTTTGGAATGACGCACACCGGAAACAATGTGCGCCGTGTCTGTTTCAATCTTCATGCGGCCGCCACGGCCAAAGCCCTGCTGGCGGCGCCACAATTCGCGATTGATCATATCTAGGGATATAGGGACACCAGACGGAAGCCCGGTGATTGTAGCCACCAAACATTCGCCATGGCTCTCGCCTGCGGTCTCAAAGCGGAACATCTTGATTAAACACCTATTCTATCAGGGCGGGTATTTTGGGGGCTGCCTGTACTTTGTCCCAAGGCTCGGCCCCGACGCGAGTGGCCCACTTCGCGTATTTTGCTTCGAGGTTGGCGGCGAGTTTCGGATTGGCGTTGCTGAGGTCTTTGCTCTCGGTACGGTCCGCAGCCAAGTCGTAAAGTTCCCAGTTGCCGGGATACCTGGAGACCAGTTTGTGTTGACCTTGGCGGATGGCGCGGTTGCCTTCGTGCTCCCAGTAGAGAGTGCGCTTTGAGAGGATGTCTTTGCCCTGGAGTGCTGGCAGCAGGCTCATGCCTTCCGAGGGCGTGGAGTTGGTGTGGCTGGCATCGAGAAAGGTCGCCATGGCGTCGACAATATGACCTGGCTGGCTTGTAATGCTGCCGGGGGCTTTAACCTGACCTGGGAAGTGAGCGATGAAAGGCGTTGCGATGCCGCCTTCGTGGACCCAGTGTTTGTAGAGACGGAAAGGAGTATTCGAAGCATTGGCCCAGCCGAGGCCATAGCTTTGGTAGGTGTTCTCCGGGCCTGGCATGCGCGAGGGATCGTTACCTGGGAACACCGTTTCACCAGCGCGGGTCTGCAGCGGTACATGGCGGGCCTTGATCTGGAGGGCGAGTTCTTCGGCGCAACCGCCGTTATCGGACAGGAAGCAGATGAGGGTGTTGTTGAGCGAATTGGTTTCCTTGAGGGCAGCTATGATGCGGCCGACGCCCTGATCCATGCGCTCGACCATGGCGGCATAGGCGGCCATGCGTTCGATCTGCCAGTCCTTGTTTGGCTCGTCGGCCCAGGCGGGGATCTTTTCGCCGCGAGGGGAGAGGGGCCATTTGCGGTCAACGATGCCGAGGTCGAATTGGCGCTGGTGGCGATCGAGGCGCAACTGATCCCAGCCCTTGCTGTAGGTCTTGCGATGGCGGGCGATGTCATCGGCGAACGCATGCATCGGCCAATGAGGGGCAGTGAAGGCGTTGTACAGGAAGAAAGGTTCTTTCCGGGCGGTGCATTCGCGGATGTACTCAACGCTCTTGTCGGCAATAGCGTCGGTGTAGAAGAAGTCTTTTGACGGCGTGACCGGCGCGTTGTCTTCGCTTAGGGTCGTGGGAGCATAATAGCTGCCTGCCCCGTGGATGGTGCCGAAGAACTTTTCAAAGCCTCGCTGGTTGGGCCAGTTTTGTTTGGAGTTGTTGACGGGAGTGACGTGCCACTTGCCGCTCATGCGGGTCTGGTAGCCACCGCGCTTGAGTGCCTCGGCTATGGTGACGGACTTAGGGTTGAGGTCGCCGAGGTATGCGGGGAGTTTGCGACCCGTATCAACCATGTGACCCATGGAAGCCTGATGCGGGTAAAGTCCAGTGAGGAGCGACGCGCGAGTGGGGCAGCAGCGGGCACCGTTATAGAAGTGTGTAAAGCGCAGACCGCCTTTTGCGAGTGAGTCGAGATTTGGCGTCGGGATCTCGCTGCCATAACATCCGATGTCAGAGAAGCCCAAGTCGTCGGCGAGGATTAGAATGACGTTTGGCTTTTGGGACTTGGCGATCAAAGGTGCTGCAAGTGAAGGAAGGAAGTGGCGACGGAGCATTGGGCTGTATTCCATGTCAGGAAGCATCAGATTTCGGCTCTGTGAATTGGATGAGTTTTTCGACAAGCTTGAACATGATCAGCGGTTTGCTCAGATAGCCATCCATGCCAGCAGCAATGCATGCGGCTTCGGCATCGCTGAACACGTTGGCAGTGAGCGCTATGATCGGGATCGGCTTTCGCCCATTTGCTTTTTCCCAAGCTCGGATGGCGCGGGTGGCGGCGTAGCCATCGAGTTCGGGCATCTGGCAATCCATGAGTATCGCATCGAAGTCCTGGTTCCGAACGGCATGGAACGCTTCGTTGCCATTATCGGCGATGTAGACAACAGCACCTTGCCGCTCCAGCATGAGCCGTGCCACTTTCTGATTGACGGCATTGTCCTCGGCGAGCAAAACACGAAGCCCGGGCCGAAGGCGGATTTCGGATGGAATTCCGGTGGGACTTTCGGATTGTTCCGAAGAGAAAACGCGAAATACAGCGTCGCGGAGCGCATCTCGGTGAACGGGTTTGGCAAGCGTTATGCGAATCCGTAGCTCCGAAAGTGTAGTGAGATCGACAAGGTGGGAAGAAGAACTAAGCAAGAGCACTTGCAGTTGTTGCGTTGAAGGCAACGCTCGGATGGCACGCGTGAGCATAATGCCGTCCATCACGGGCATTTCGACATCGATAATAGCGAGATCGAAAGGGTTGCCGGATTGCTGCGCTTCGAGCAGTGCCACCAGGGCATGGGCACCGGAGCTTGCTTCAACAACGGCAGTGGTGAATGGTTCGAGATGGTTGCGGACGATCTGCAGATTGACTTTGTTATCGTCTACGATTAGCACTCGTTTGCCACTCAAGGGATTGATTGGAGCGTAGGTTGGGAGCGGTAGTGGGAAGACAGGGAATTCAAGCTCAACCCAGAAGGTCGAGCCAGTGCCGACGGCACTGTTGAGCCCGATCCGGCCACCCATGAGTTCAGTCAGGCTTTTCGATATTGCCAGACCAAGGCCTGTGCCACCGAATTTTCTGGTGGTTGAAGAATCGGCTTGGGTAAAAGAGCGAAAGAGATTTGCCTGTGCCGCCTCGGAAATTCCGATACCGGTATCGACGATTTCAAATCGGAGGGAGGCGGTCTCCGAATCCAAGTTGAGGATTTTCACATTGCAATCCACCTGACCGCTGGGAGTGAACTTAATGGCATTGGAAACAAGGTTGAGCAGGATCTGACGCAGCCGAGCTGGATCGCCAATCAGACCTTCCGGAAGATTTGAGGGGAGGATGGTGTGAACTTCGAGATTCTTGCGCGCGGCGATCGGAGCATTAAGTTCCATAGCCTCTTCGACCGTCTGGCGCGGAGAAAAAGGAATAGCTTCTAAAGTGACTTTGTTCGCCTCGATTTTGGAGAAGTCGAGGACGTCGTTGATGATGGAAAGCAAGGCGTCGCTCGAAAGACGGACAGTATCGAAAAGGTCGCGATGCACTGGAGCGAGGGCATTGGGTGTGAGCAAACTCAATGTGCCAATAATGCCGTTGAGTGGGGTGCGGATCTCATGGCTCATGGTTGCAAGAAAGTTGGACTTTGCAAGATTGGCGGAAACAGCTTCATCGCGGGCCCGAGACAGTTCCAAGGTGCGTTCGGCTACTTTCTTCTCGAGCTCCAGATTGACGCTGGCCAGCTTGGCGTTGGCCTCTTCAAGGTCGGACGGAGAGGGGTAGGCGAGAGCTTGGGGAATGATGCGGTAGAGAGTGATGGCGGTTGCGCAGGAGACAAGCCCAGTAACAAATTTCACCAGGACTTCGAGGCGGTATATGGGGTGCCAGAGAACGACGACGCCGAGGGCATGAGTGAGCCCACAGAAAATAATGAAGGCACCGAACATGTAAAAGATTGCGTTGAAACTGAGGTCGCGGCGACGGCGGACGAAGTAAATCAGCGATAAGGGGATGGAAATGTAAGATAGCGTGATCAAAGTATCTGAAAGTACCGACAGCCAGAGTATCTCGGGGCGCCAGGCAAAGCAATAACCATGCGGCATGAAATCCGGGCGGAGTAGATGGCGGAAAAATTCAATCATTTGAGTGGCTCACAACAATGCTACAGGACGGACAGGAGAGCCTGTGGCGCCATTGAGTTTTAGGGGGAGGCAGACAAAGAGGCATTCCTTGAGGCCGGTGGAGGCGAGTTCATCGAGTTTCAGATTCTCGATGATGTAGATGCCTTTCTGAGGGAGCAAGTAGAAGTGAGCGAAGAGCGTGACGCCGGTTTCGGGGTCGACAATGCCGGGGACATCCCAGGCCATGTTGTCGGCGCCCACAGCAATGACCTTGTGGTCGGCAGCCCAAATCGTTGCGGATTTATGGGCACCTGCTGCTTTGAGGTAAGCTGCTTCGTCATTCCAGATGCGATCAAAACCAGTGCGTACGAGAAGGACGTCGCCCGGGTTGGGGCGAGTGTCGCCGAGGGCATTTTCGAGGTCGTCGGCAGTGAATTCGTATTCGGGTTCGAGGGGAGCGAGATTGGCGAAGACGGCGCGACACATGATCGGAGGAATGGTCTCGACTCCGTGTTGCGAAAAGCCAGTGGGGGATTCAACGCCCGACGTTGGAATGTTGCCATGGAGGCAGCCGTGGGCAGCCTGATGGGAAAGGGCATCGATGTGTGTGCCGGTGTGTTCCATCATGGTCAACACGCCGCTGGCACTGGTGCGCGGCGTACCTGTCGGATCACTATGGCGACGATGGAGTGCGTAGAAGTAGCCTGGCTTGTGAGCAGGATGGATGGGCATGCCGACAAAGCGAGGCTGTTCGAGATCAATGATGCGTGAGAAGGATGGAGTCATTTGGGGTCGTTTCTGAGAATGCTTTGTCCGCCCAGGGAGAGCCAGAAGGCAGCGGCGGTGAATGTGGTAAGAACGAGACCCAGGGAATAGATGTCACTGAAATGAGTGGCTTCAGTGCCTTTGAGTTGTTCGGAAGCCATGTAAGCAGGAGTGCCCTGGCGGATCTCGGAGGCGTTGAGTTCACTTGCTACGGCGGCGAGGCCGGCGCAGACTTTGCGGGAGATCTCGATGGCCTTGTCGGAAGGCAAGCGACCGATGCGACGGAGCAAGCTGGAGAGGTTTTCACCGATGTCGTAGACACGGCAAACGTTGGGGTGGGAGACCTGGCGGGCGATGCGGACTTCGGAGTGGAAGCGTTTGAGCCAGCGAGGGTCTGAAGTGGCGAGTTGCGGGAGGAATTTGAGGGCGACGGATTGTCCGAGAGTAAGATCAGCGGCTCGATAGACTTCTCCCATGCCGCCTTTACCGAGAAGCGCGATGATGCGGTAGCGGCCATTGAGCAGAGTGCCCGGAAGGAAGCGGCCTTCTAGCGATTCGAATTTGGAGGGATGGGAGCTGCTGGTTGAGACGGGAGTTGTGTCGCCAATCACAGTTTGGGTGAAATCGCCTGTTGATTGGTCTGGCATTGTAGATATGCTAACTCTGATGAGAAAACTTTTGTTGCTGAGTTTGATGGCAGGTCTTGGGTCTGCGGCGTGTGACTATGATCTGGTGATTCGCAATGGCCACGTGATCGATGCGGCTAACCGGCGGGATGGACGCATGGATGTTGCCATTGCGAACCGGAAAATTGCGAAGGTTGCGGAACGGATTGCAGTGGAGGCGGGTTGCAGGAGCGTGGACGCAACGGGTTTGTTTGTTACGCCGGGTCTGATCGACATCCACGCGCATGTTTATGCGAATACGGGGATTCCGAAGGAACTGGCGGGTGAGACCTCGTTTGTGCCCGATGCGGTTGGGCCACGGAGCGGAGTTACGACCATTGTGGATGCTGGGACCAGCGGATGGAAAAATTTTGAAGATTTCAAGATGCGGATCATTGATCGCTCGCAGACGCGGGTGCTGGCCTTTATCAACATCGCGGGGCTGGGTATGACTGGCAGCAAGAACGAGCAGAATACAGCGGATATGGACGCCGCAGGATTGGCTTTGATTGCGAAAAAGTACAAAGACATTGTTGTGGGTGTGAAGACGGCGCATTATGGAGCGCCGGACTGGATCGCGGTGGATCGTGCGGTGGAAGCGGGCAAACTGGCGGGGATTCCGGTGATGGTCGATTTTGGGAGCAGCCATCGTCAGGCGAGACCGATCGAAACGCTGCTGATGGAGAAGTTGCGTCCGGGGGACATTTATACGCATCTCTATTCGGGATTGCGCAATGAACAACTGTCGACGGGCAAGATGAATCCGGTGTTGTGGGAGGCTCGCAAGCGGGGCATTCTGTTCGACCTTGGACATGGCAACGGGAGCTTTTTCTGGACGGTGGCGATGGCTGCCTTTCAGGAAGGATTTTTGCCAAATACCATCTCGACCGATTTGCATTTGCGGAGCTGGATGGACGGGATGAAGGACATCAATAATGTGATGTCGAAGTTTCTCTCGAACGGTGTCGCGCTGAAGGATGTGGTGCGGATGACGACGCTTGAGCCAGCAAAGGCGATACGGCGTCTGGAACTGGGCACGCTGAGTGTTGGTGCTGAAGCGGACGTTGCGGTGCTGAGGCTGGAGCGGGGGAAATTCGGTTATCTCGACAACCGCCGACAGCGCGTCATGGGTAACCAGCGGTTGACTACCGAATTGACTTTGCGGGCAGGCAAGGCGATCTACGATTTGAACGGAGTGGCTGCCGATGAATGGAAGCCCGGGACGCTGCCGGGCGAGCGGATGAAGTAAGCGCATTAGTGCTTGTTTTTCGTCACGAAGCTGGAAAGGTTGGCAGCGACTTGAAGAAGATTTTCCGACTGGAAGCTCAGCTCCGAGCTGGCAGCAGCAGCCTTTTCTGACTGGGCTGCGGCTTCTTGTGTGACATTAGCCATGGAAGTGAGAGACTTTGAGACCTGACCGAAGACGGAGTTCTGCTCACTGCTGCCCGAATCGACTGCATCGACGACGCTGTTCAGATTTGTCGTGCTGCGGGTGAGTTCACGAATGGAAGCGGACAGATACTCGAGATCGACGGAACCTTCGCTTGCGTTTGACAAAGAAGTATCTATGAGGAGCGATGTATCTTTGGCCGCCTGGGAGCAACGTTGAGCCAGTCGACGGACTTCATCGGCAACCACAGCGAAGCCTTTGCCGGCTTCTCCTGCGCGGGCCGCTTCAATCGCGGCATTGAGGGCCAGGAGATTGGTCTGAAACGCAATTTCGTCGATGAGCTTGAGTACTTCGGCGATTCTCTTGCTGGAAGAATCGATCTGGTGCATAGAAGAGGAAAGCCGGGCAAGTTGCTGGTTGGCCTTGTCGAAGCTGGTGCCAAGGGTAATGAGGCTCTGTTTGGCCTGACCGGATTGGTCCAAGGTACGACGGGTCATCGCGTTGATCTCTTCATTGGAGGCAGCTGATTCTTCAATGCTCGCAGCTTGACTTTTCGCTCCTTCGGCTAGTTGTCTAGCGGCCGTAGAGACCTGATCGGAACTAAGATTTAGCATTTCCGCGCCATTGAGCAGTTGACCTGCTATGGAGATGAGAAAGCGGTTGGCTGAGGCGATCACGTGGTATGCGATGGCGATGACAATGACAAGAGCCAAAGCAGTGACAGCAAGCGCTTTAAGGCGCGTGCTTTTGATGACATCGATACGGCGTTCAAGCAGCGTATCCAGTTCGGCAGCGGCGATTTGCCAAAGTTCGAAGCTTTGGACTCTGGCATCCTGAACCGCTGTTTTGAATTGTGAAGGCGTGATGGTAGTGTTTGGGGCGAGGAGTTTCTCGATCAAGGCTATTAGTGCCTCACTCGAGCGACGATAGTTTTCGGTCGCGATTGGAATCCTTTGCTGGAGTGATGGGCTGAGGCCGTTGAAGGCTTCGTCTTCGAAAAGAGCAGTTTGCAGATCGGCAAGAATCCGGTCGATATCCGACTCTTTGAGCAAAGCTGCAGTGACAGAGATTTGATGCCGCGAGAGGTCAGTGAGGGGGGATTGGCTCGAGAATTCATCGGCGAGAGTTTCGAGATTGGAGAGGCGGTCCTGAGTTTGAGGGAGGGCAATGAGAGTTGCGTCCATCAGGTAGTAGCTGTCGAGGTCCGGATCGAGAATCAAGTTGGAAGTATCTCCAGCATGAGCAATCATGACGCGGAGGTCGGCTATGAGGTGGGTATGGGCGGCTTCAGATTGGTTGAGTTTATTGGAAGACCAATTGGCTTTGAGCTCATGCCATTCGCGCAGGAGGGTCTGGACGCTGCTGTGTTCGCGCTTGCGCTTGGAAAGGCCCTCCTGCGTAAATTGGAGTTGGGGACCAAGCTCATGATCGACTTTTTCCAGAGATGCCAGAGATTGATCGATGAGGGATTGGGAAGACTCGATGTCTGACTGCAACCCGGGCTGGCCGCTGGCATGGCGACGATTCAAATGCCTGTGGAGTGAAATCTGTTGGAGCAATGCTTCGAGCGGGCGCTGGTAGGTGATGCCATGTTTTTCAAGTACGGCCGATCCAATACTGGTTGCAAACCCGCTCGAAATGAAATAGCCCGGTACGATTCCAACTGTAAGGACGAGCAGGCTGGCCACAGCGCTGATTCTCTGGCTGAGCGTGAGCTGAGTTAAAAAGCGAATCATTAGAAAATCTACTTTCGAAGCGTGGAAATTGAGGTTACAACATTGGCTTCCCCCAACCTTATCGACAACAATCCGGAGTGCGTGAACGAAAGGACTACTTGAGTTGGGCGATTTCAAAATGCATACCGTCCCGGCGCTGGAAGTGGCCGCCCCAATAGAAGCCGTTGCTGTTTGCAATCGAGACGAGCTCGCGGACGGAGCCTTTTTGGCCGATGCGAGCTGGTTCGACACTAAGACCGTTGAAGGCCATGTTGATGTCGAAGGCGGTGCCGAAGGAGTGGTTACTCAGCTGAGTGGTGCTGCCGCGAACGAAGCGGGGAACGAAGGAGCCGCCCCAGGTGAGGACTCGATCAAGGATACCTGCTTTTTCCCAAGCAGCCCAGAGGGTGGTCATCTGGCTGACCGCATTTTTGTTGAACCAGATCCTGCCGTCGTGCGGGGCAGCTGAGGCGCCTAGTAACTGAGGGATGATTGCAGCGACTATATTGTCCCGTTGCCATGTATCGGTTATGAGGATGTTTTCAGGATTGCCGGGGATTGGCTTTGATATGTACGCGAAGGTTCCGAAGATTTTTTGACGCGCAGCATTAGAGGCCAAGGGCTCGAAGCCGGGTGGTGCAGGGAAGTTTGGGCCATTGGGTGTGGTGTCGTCGGGATCGGTGACGATTTCAAAGCCGAGGCGCATGGCAGTGCCGTAAGTCTGATTGCCGACTGTGCCGTCGGGATCGAGAGCATTGTGTTTCTGAAAGTCGATGGTGGCTTCGTTTGTTTCTTCGGTAAAGTTGCCATCCGCAGGGCCTGGTTGGAAGCTTTGTCCGATGAGGAAAAGCTGCCAGCGCGTGACGTCGGGGCCGGTTTGGGCGAGTTTTAGAGTTCGCATGAGTGTAATCCTTTCTTTCTGGAAATCTATTCAGTGACTTTGGGGTTGTCTTCCGAAAGTGGGGTTGGCTTTGTTCTGGCGATCTCTTTTGCCTCTTCGGTGGTGGCCAGAAGAGAGATCGCGATGAGGCCGGCGCTGGTTTTGTATAAGTTTTGGGTACGGAGGTCGGCGATGGGGAGAACTTTCGAGAAAGTCACCTCTTTGCCGTAGGCGTAGATTTCGCCCTGGACTTCGAGAGCGGCGAAACGGTCGCGCTGGAGTTTGCGGAGCTCGTTGAGGGATTTGTCAGCTCGACGTTCCTGCAGGGCACCGAGTTTGATGAAGCGCTCCATTTGGGAGAACCACTTTGGATGATCGGGTTCGTTTACCCAGCGGTCCTGAGCCTGGAGTTCGAGGGCTTGTGCGCGGTTGATCTGGAAGGTGGCGAAAGCGTAGCGACGGAATGTTTCTTCTTCGAGGGTGCCTTCGGGGAGGCATTCTTTGCGCAGTTTTTGGATGTGCAGGGCGAAGTTGTTTTGCGCTTCTGTATCGGAAGCGAAGAGGGTGTTGGGGGTTGCGCTGAGGCCGTGACCTACGGCGTTGCGGGATGAAGTTGCCTTGCCTTCTGGTGAAGTGGGGCCGGTTGAGCTTTTCGCATTGATGCGATTGGTTTCGATTTGTGCTGATGTTGACATGGGTGTATTTCCTTTGAGTTTTGAAATTGAAAAGCGCCCGCAGGCCTGGTGGCTTGCGGGCGCGTTCCCGATTACAGAATGTAGCAGAGACACGAACGACGTTTGGTGTGGAGTCAGAAGCGTTCGATTTGTTTTCAGCGGCTTAGGTGGCTAAAACATTTTTGAAAAGTCTGTGAACGATAAAGTTCACATCGACCAGACGGGGTGTGCGCAGATGAGGGACAAGTAGGCAATTGCCCCCGGCTGGGTGACGTGAACGTGTGTTGAGCTAGGCCGCTGACAGAACTTGGGGACTATGGGGATTGGATATCGAGATGATGGCTGAAGCTGAGGCTCTTTGGCAGGAGGAGCAGTGTTTTTGGGCTCGGGATCGAGGCCCACGACACAGTACCAAGGCTGGATTCAGTGTGGTGTGGTGTGGCACCCCCGCTTGCTGAGGCATTAAGCTCAAGTGCAGACGTGGTCCGGCATGCTCCCTTCGAGGAGTGTTCGAGCGAGCGGGATGTGGGAGCGGTTGCGGCATGGTTAAGGCGGCCTTGCTGGCCAGCGGATGGGGAACAGCGTCATCTCGCGCAACATCTTTCCCACTTT
>JANXLY010000385.1 GCA_025354885.1 Acidobacteriota bacterium
GACCGAGCGGGGAATTTACTATACGCTGAACAGCTTGGAATTTGCTTCCGGGCCGACGAGCTGGATTCGTTTGAGTGGAAATCTTCCGAGGGAAGCGGCACTGGACGTGATGCTCGATGAAGGGGGGAATTTTCTGTATGCCTCGATTGCGGGTGAGGGTGTGTTTTTGACGTATGCTCCGCATCGGCGGCGAAATCCGTCGTTGATCAGTGCGGCAGATCTGAATTCCCGTGGAGCGGCACCCGGCGGATTGATGTCCGTAATGGGGATGAAATTGACACAGGTTCAATTGGCGGGAAAGGCTTTGCCGATTTTGTCGGCGACGGCGGATGAGACGCAGGTGCAGATTCCCTATGATGCAGCCATGCCTTCGCCAGCGCTCGAACTGCGTGCCGAGAGTGGCAATGTGCTGATGGATCTCGAGTTGAGCGAGACTGCCCCGGTGATTTTTACGGATCGCGATGGTGCGCCATTGATGCTGGATGCAGAGAGCGGGGAACTGATCGATCCGACGGTGGCATTGCGGCCGGGGATGCGGATCCAGATTTTACTGACAGGTTTAGGGAAAGTAGAACCGGCCTGGCCGGCGGGAATCGCTGCGCCATCGCAAAATGCGCCAAGGGTAATGGCACCGGTGCGGGTCTGGTTTGGCGGACAGACACTTGAGATATTGAAAGCGGAACTGGCGGGTGGATACGTTGGGTTTTATGCGGTAGAGACGAAACTGCCGCCCGTTTTGGATGATGGCATGCAGCCGTTGAGGGTAGAAGCCGGTGGCAGGTTTTCCAACACGATTCTGATCCGGACCGCCTTCAATTCCCATTGATCGGCGGGCACGTGTTAATCTGTAGTTTCCCCCTGTAGGACTCCCCGTGGATAAATCACTTCATAACGTAATCAAGCACGACCAGTTTGTGGAAACGGTCGGCCAAGCCTCCGAGTATGTCTCGGGCCATAGAAAACAAGTAGGGCTTTATATTGGAGTCGCAATCGCAGTGGCTGCGATCGGCTTCGGTGTCTGGTGGTATATGGGCACGAAGCGAGTCGAGCGTCAACTGGCGCTAGGCGAGGCGATTGGGGTTGCTCAGGCCTCTACCAGCCGCACGAGCGCGGAAGAAAAGAAAGTAATTGATGCCTTTACCAAGGTGTCGACGGCCTATTCCGGAAGCAAAGAGGGTAGCCTCTCACTCTACATGCTGGCGATGCTGGACATCGAACGCGGTGATCAGGCTGCAGGCGAGAAGAAACTACAGCAAGTAATCGGTGGCGACAAGGAAGCTGCGTCGCTCGCGAAATATACGATGGCCGAACTTTTGCAGGGCCAGGGAAAGAATGCTGATGCCGAAGCAATCCTGCGCGGGCTGCTGGCAGATCCTACTTACCTGATGCCTAAAGAACAGGTGACGATTCAGTTGGCTCGCTGCATCGCAAAGACGAAGCCGGAAGAAGCGCGCAAGCTGCTCGAACCGCTACGCACTGCACGCGGACCCATCTCAACGCCGGCGATGGAAGTGCTGGGCACTTTGCCCGCAGCTTCGATCACGGGCACTCCAAAGAAGTAAACCCATAAAGAAATGATCCGGACTGGTGTTCTGGCCCAGCTTCGCTTCCCGGTGGAACGAAGTCTGGGCCGTCGCTTTCCCGAGAGTCTTCCGTCGTTTCGCAACGACTTTCAGCGAGACCGCGACCGCATTGTGCATTCGCGGGCTTTTCGGCGTCTGGAGGCAAAGACGCAAGTTTTCCCGGCGGGGATTTCAGACCACTTTCGCAATCGATTGACGCATACGCTGGAGGTAGCGCAACTGGCTCGTACAGCTGCGCGGGTGTTAGGTCTTGATGAGGACTTCACCGAGGCGCTGGCGCTGGCGCACGACATCGGGCACCCACCTTTTGCACATTCGGGAGAGGTCGCGCTGAATCGGATTCTCGATCGCTTTGGGGATCGATTCGAACATAACGTGCATGCGCTGCGGATTGTCGAATCGTTCGAGCATCGTTATGCGATGTATCCGGGGTTGAATCTGAGCTTTGAAGTGCGCGAGGGAATTGTGAAGCACTCGCGGGATCTGGCAGCGGATACGGTGGGGATGCTGGCGGAGTATTTGCCGGGCTTAAGACCGCCGCTTGAGGCGCAGCTGATTGATCTTGCGGACGAGATCGCATACAACACTGCTGATGTGGATGATGCGCATGAAGCGGGGTTCTTTACGCTTGGCGAATTAGGGTCGGCGGTGGATATGGCGGGAAGGCTTCTCGAAGAAATTGAAGGACAGTTTCCGGCGGCTGAGGAGCGCATCCAGTTGCACGAGTTGCAGCGGAGGCTGATCGATCACCTGATGCGAGGGCTGATGGAGGGTACGATTGCGGCGTGCGAAGGGGCGGGCGTGGGCAGTGTGGATGAGGTGCGGCAGCATCCGGAACGGCTGGTGCGATTTACGCAAGCAGCGGCGGAGACGTCTGCGGCATTGAAGCAGTTTTTGCATGCGCGGGTGTATCACACGCAGCTTCTGGTGGAAGAACGAGATCATTCGGCGCTGGCGATTGAGAAGCTCTTTGGCTATTTTTTGGAGCATCCGGATCAGTTGCCTCCAGGGCCTGAGGGTCTTGAGGGGGATCCGTTGCACCGGCGTGTTTGCGATTACATTGCTTCAATGACGGACGGATATTTTTTACGGATCTACAAACAAGTGGAAGCGCAGCTTACTCAATCGTGACGCTAGTGACTTCTGCGGACCGGACGCCGTAAATCTTCTGCAACTGTCGGGCGATTTCGCGACTGAGACGATCTTTCTGAACGTCGCCTTCCTCTTCTTCGATCACCAGTACCTTGACGTAAAAATTCCACTTCTTCTGCATACTTCTACAGGGTAGAGCATGCGAGGCGGAAGTCCTGAAAATCTTCTTCAATATGCTTAGTCGAATTATTGTGATGTCCGGACAGTGGACTAGAATGGGGCGAACAATATTTCGAAGAAATCATGAATCGGCACCCCTCGCCCCCCAGCCGAGTCCGAAGTTCTGGCCAGTCATGCACGATTCGAGAAAGCACTCTGCCGCTTTGAGACTCTTGTCAGTTTCGCCACGAGCATAGTTCTCTTCGTCGGAGCCGCTACTCAGCCGAATCCCTTTCAAGCTAAGGGCGCAGCAGGACAAAGCAATTCGTGGAAAATGAAAAGCAGTTTTGGGTCGTCGGGCTCGAATGTGAATGTCCAGCGCTGGAAGTGAAGCTAAAAATGATGAGAGGGAAGAGAAGAAATGCGATGGGGAATGATGGAGGAGCTTTGGTGGACCTGATCGGGATCGAACCGATGACCTCTTCCATGCCATTTAAGAAAGATCAATGACTTATAGGCATTTTGGCGCAAAACAAAAGACTTAGTAAGAGGTGACGTGGACTCCGGTGAACGCACGAGCGTCTGTTTCGCCGTCTGGGCTCCACACCGGGGACTGGCCTGTGGCGGGCTTTCACGCGCGCGGTTGCAGGCTGTGGTGATTGTCGTCTGCTGGAGCAGACGACAACTGATTTCTCTATTAAGGACGATGCCCATGTGGAGCGGCGGACCGACATTGAGGTCGTAGTGTGGCGTGATTTGCATTGTAGTCGTATTGTGACTACGATGAGCTGTGGAGACCGATTCGAGGGGGACTTAATATGAGGGCTGCCGATACCTACGTTCGCGCTCGCATCGATAGCGACACTAAGGAACGCGCCGGTGATGCTCTCGCCTCAATGGGACTGTCCATTTCGGATGCTATCCGACTGCTAATGCTGCGTGTGGCGGATGAGCGTCGTTTACCCTTCGAGGTGAAGGCGCCAAACGCGACGACGCGCAAGGCGATTGCCGAGCTTGAGGCGGGGAAAGGCAAGCGCTTCACCAGTACGGCCGCCCTGATGGCGGACCTGAATGAGGACGATTGAACGGTCATCGGCATTCAAGCGTGCAAAGGCCGCACCGCGCCACCGCAATGATTTGGATTCGCTTGTGTCAACCGTCGTTGCACGACTGGCGTCCGATCAAGCCTTACCAAACAATAACCGTGACCACGGTTTGAGCGGTGCTTGGGCGGGCTACCGCGAATGCCACATAAAGCCCGACCTGCTACTGATCTACAGTAGGCCCGGTGCCGACACCCTACGACTGGTACGGTTGGGCTCACATAACGAACTATTCCGCTGAGCCGCAGGCTGGCGTCCGAAACCACATTTTTGCAAATCTTTGGCGAAGGTTACCTTGCCATCGGGCTAAGGGCTGAGTGAACTCAAAATGGAGTCGGTACACACCTGGTGTGCTCCGCAAGAGATTAGGATGCTGGAGCTATCGCCGTAGCGACTGGACACCGTATAAAGTGGGCAACTGCAGCATCTCAGAAGATTTACATGGCCGCCGCAGCCATGTTCGATCGGCCATTCGATTTGCCGAGAAAGGAGGAGTTCGCGATATGGAGATGTTTCTGACTCCACAGCGGCGAAACTGGGCCTTGGCGTGCCTTCACGCGCGGTTGAAGGCTGATGTAATTTGTCTCCTACTCGAGCAGACTACTGGGGTCGGCACCAGTTGGGGAACCGCAGCAATAATTCAAGGCTGGACCGAAGTTTAGGTACTCCTGGTGCGAGAGGTAGAGAATGAATGCGCTAAATGGTTTGAAGCTCTTGATCCCCGGAATGGCGGTTGGGGGGGGCGAGCATTTTCTCATTGAAGGATGAGCCTAAAGGATTGAGCTGGTGACCGGGGCTCCTTTCACTGAAGTTTTCTTGGACGAAGGCGAAATCGTCGTCGCAGCTGTGGGAATGTGTGAATCGCTTGGCGATTTCCAAGGGCGGTGGGAAACGAAGGAAACCGTATTTGGTTTTCCTCGTTTTCCTCGGCACGTCATTTCCACAGCCGGTCGCTCAGCGCTTGTTTTCATGCCGACCTCTTTACCGGGAACAAATCCTCGAAGAGAACTCGCTTGGCTTGTTGCATCCGTTTTGCCGCATCCGTATCGCTTTCTGCGCCAGCCTTTTTCTTCAGCGCTTCCACCGTCTGTCCAGG
>JANXLY010000387.1 GCA_025354885.1 Acidobacteriota bacterium
CGAAACGCCATCTGGGTTCTTTCGCGGTAGGGTGCCGGAATCACCGCGCAACCTGGCAGACTCATTCCCAGTGCTTCGGCGAGCGAGTTCATGGATGAGGCAGTCCCCATCGTGTTGCGATGGCCCGGACTGGGTGCCGACGCCATCACCATTTCCATGAACTGGTCGTCGTTGATCTCGCCAGCCGCAAGCAGCCGCCGAGCTTCCCATATCGCCGTGCCACTGCCCGCAAGCTTTCCATCGTAGTAACTGTTCAGCATCGGGCCACCGCTCAAAACGATGGCAGGCATGTTCACTGTAGCGGCTGCCATCAGGGCGGCCGGAGTGGTCTTATCGCAGCCCGTAGTCAGCACCACACCATCAAAGAAGTAGCCATGCAGAATTTCAACAAGCCCGAGATAGGCGAGGTTTCGGTCGAGCGCTGCAGTGGGTCGACGGCAATTCTCGGCAATCGGGTGAACGGGGAACACGAATGGAACTCCGCCTGCATCACGAATGCCATCCCGCACTCGATCTACCAGCTCAAGGTGAATCCGGTTACAGGGTGCCAAGTCCGAGCCGCTCTGTGCGATACCGATGATGGGGCGGCCAGACTGCAGTTCTTCTCGCGTCATACCAAAGTTGCCGAAGCGTTCCAGATAAACCGCTGTCATCCCGAGGTTGTCGGTGTTCTGAAACCAGTTCTGGCTGCGAAGTGGAAATTTTCGATCACGATTCATGTATTTGCTCATTCTCTCTCAGCTCGACCCACAGAAAAGAACAAACATTCATGACGAAAATGTTTCAGGAGTGAAGTCCTCATCATACCTGTTGGCCTCAATGTGATAAATTGATACTACAAAATCCACTCCTTCAGGAGAGAAAAAATATGAGATCTAAGTGGTTCATTCCGCTAACCCTGTTGATTATCTTGTCCAGCTCGCTTTTCGGCCAAACCTTTGGCGAAATTACTGGCGAAGTGCGCGACACCTCCGGTGCTGCCGTATCCGGCGCAAAAGTTTCAATTGTGAACTCGGCCACCAATGCCAACCGTAATTCGGTCAGCAACGACGCCGGTGTTTACAGTTTCCCCTCACTTCCTCCAGGCACCTATACCGTTAAAGTGGAAAAGGCCGGCTTCAAAACCGCCACCGCCAAAGATGTTTTGGTGCAGGTCCAGCAGACCGTCCGTCTCGACATCGACATGACCGTCGGCTCTGTCAGTGAAAGCATCGAAGTCAGTGCGCAGGCAAGTGCGCTCACGACGGAGAATTCGACGCTCGGTACCGTAGTAGAAAACAAGCGTATTGTCGAACTGCCGCTCAATGGTCGCAACTATCTGCAACTGGTTGCTCTTGCGCCCAACACTTCGACTGGCTTTCCCAGTGCAGGTCAAGCTCGCTCGCGTCAGGGTGGCTTCCGCTCGGAAACCTCAATCGCCATCGCTGGCCAGCGAAGCTCCTTCAACCATTACTCTCTCGATGGTGTCGAAAATACCGACCCCAACTTCAACACCTTTGTAATCCAGCCCTCCATCGACGCGCTGCAGGAATTCAAGGTGCAGACCGGCGTATATTCAGCTGAGTTTGGCCGAGCCACTGCTCAAATCAACGTGCTCACCAAGTCGGGCGGCAATCAGTACCATGGCACCGCTTTCGAGTTCCTTCGCAACGATAAGCTCGATTCCAAAAACTATGCTTTTACAAGCGCTCGTCCCGCGAAAGATCCTTTCAAATGGAATCAGTATGGCGGAACTTTTTCGGGTCCTGTGGTGATTCCGAAACTGTTCAATGGTAAAGACAAGCTCTTCTTCATGGCCAACTATGAAGCGTTCCGCCAACGCCGCCAGACACAAGGCGTTTATAGTGTTCCGAGCGCAGCAATGCGCGATGGAAACTTCAGCGAAATCGCGGGCGGCATCTATGATCCGCTTACGCGTAACGTCGCCGCTGATGGAACGGCTAACTCGATCCTCTTTCCAGGCAGCATCATTCCTGCAAACCGCATTGAGGGGATCTCGAAGAAACTCCTCGAATTTTACCCTGCACCAAACATTGTTACGACTACGCCGCGAAACAGAAATTACCAGCAACCGCAGGGAGCCCCGATCAATCGCGATCAGTTCATCCTGCGCATGGACTGGAACGAATCCTCCAAGTCCCAATGGGCAGGACGTTACAGCTGGGGCGATGAGGTTCAATTTAATGCAGGGCTCGTGAAGAACGGAGCTCAGGTTCTGACCAATGTAGAACAATACATGGGTTCGAATACTCGTACCCTTACTCCGAACATCGTCAACGAAACACGCTTCGGCTACACCCGTTTTTACAATTCCACCGCTCGTGAACTCGCAAACGTACGCGATGTCGTGAGCGAAATTGGAATTCCCGGCCTTAAGGGTGGTGCGCCCATTACTTGGGGCATCCCTTCGATTGGTCTCACGAATTACTCTGGGTTTGGTGATGACTCCGAAGGCCCCTATGAGAACAAGAACCGTTCCATGCAGATCCTGAACAGTACCTCATGGATTCGTGGCAAGCACATCTTTCGTTTCGGCGGTGAAGTCCGCAATGACCAGTTCAATCAGGATGGCAATCAGTTTGCTCGCGGTGCCTTTGGTGTGGAGATCAATGCAACCCGCCGCGCCCCCACAGGCACCAACCTCGGTGGCGATGCGTTTGCAGACTTCCTTCTCGGTCAGGTTCGCCGCGCTGAACAGGCTGTTGCAATCGGTAGTGCCCGATTCCGCGCAACCAGCTACTCGTTCTTCATTGACGACACCTGGAAGCTGACCAACAAGGTCACCCTTTCGCTAGGCTTGCGTTATGAAAATACTCCGGCCTGGACCGACTCAAGTGGTCGCATCTTCACGGTCGCGATGCCTTTCATGGATTCCGTAGCTGCTGTCCAAGACAAGAGCCGCTATCCTGTTTTTCTGCGCCAGGGTAACGGTACAGACCCTTATGCAGGGATCGCTATCCGCTGGCCCAATATCGCAGTTGCGCAGGACGGACGTCTGGGCAACACTCTTGTGCAACGCGACAAGAATGACTTCGCTCCGCGCCTTGGAATCAGTTGGAATCCGAGCCAGAAATGGGTGATTCGCACCGGTGCTGGCATGTTCTACACACAAGATACCGGCAATCCCCGTTTCGATATGGCCCGCAACACCGCTGGTCGTTTCCGTCTCGAGGCTGACAGCACCACACCCAACGTTACCTGGGCCAATGGCTTTGCATCGATTGCCGGATCTATTCCCCAGATCGCAAACCCCTACTCTTTCGCCAACATCTACGATCGCCGCACACCGTATGTGATGCAGTATCTATTTAATGTGCAGCGTGAATTCAATTCCAACCTCGTGCTCGAGGCTGGTTATCTCGGATCTGTCAGCCGCAAGCTGGAATCGCTCCGGGCAGTAAACGAAGCGATCCCTGGTGCTACAGGCTCCGTCATTTCCCGTTCGCCCTATCCATTCTTCGGGCGCATTCAGCTCGTTGACAACGGTGGACGCGGTAATTACAACTCTCTCGGAATGAAGCTCACCAAGCGTTATTCGAGCGGCCTTTCGGCTCTTGTTTCTTATACGTGGGCCAAGTCGATCGATGAAACGTCTGGTATCCGCGTGAATGACGGCGACACTCTATTCCCACAGAATAGCTACTGCATGCGTTGCGAGCGTGGATTGTCGTCCTTTGACACGCGTCATCGCTTCGTTACTTCGCTGCTTTATGACCTCCCGGTCGGACGTGGCAAGGCGATGAATATCTCAAATCCCATCCTGAATACAATCGTGGGTGGCTGGCAGTTCGGCACGATTCTTACCTTCTCCACGGGCTTCCCGGTCACTGTTTCCTCGGGACGTGATCAATCCAATACTGGCGCTGGTTTTGATCGTCCGCTCTACATCTCCGGCACTGATCCAAACCTGAGCAATCACGATCCGCAGCGTTGGTACAACCCTGAATCCTACGTGGTGCAACCTTTCGGTACCTTCGGCAATGTGGGTCGCAACACGCTGATCAGTCCATCGATTACCAACATTGATCTCTCGACCATGAAGAACTTCAAAATGCCCTTTGGCGAGAGCCACCTTTTGCAGTTCCGCTTTGAAGCGTTTAACGCTCCGAATCACCCCAACTGGGGCAATGCGGATACCAACGTTAGCCAGATTTCTCGCGACTCCGCGGGTAAAATCACCAACGCAGGAAACTTCGGCGTCATCACCGGCACGCGCGGCAACATGCGTCAACTGCAGGTGGCTTTGAAGTATATCTTCTAGAAATAGAAATCACTCTCAACCGCAACGAGCCTCCCCACAAGGGGGGCTCGTTGCTTTTTCAGTTGAGTCTAATCAAGTCTTTGACGCGAACGGGCAGCACCGGTGGGCGCACTCGATCCGCCTCCCACCCGAGCAGGAATTCGATCGCCGGCCCGCACACTCTGCCCTGACACGGTCCCATCCCGCATCGGGTCTGTAGCTTCGCTTCCCGCCTGCTCGCAAAGCCTTGCAACTGTCCAAACCGTACATCCTCACAGCGGCAAATCAGCGTTTTTGCACGCACCAAATCCTTCAGCTCCGGCCTAAGCGCAAAGCAATCCCGCAAGGAGTGTACAAAGGCTGCATGGCTGCCTTGCAACTTCTGCCCACTGCCTGCTGCTTCTCCCTCGGCCTCTGCCTTCTCTACACCACCAATCCCGGTAAGCTCCCCAATGGCATACACGCCATCCACGCTCGTCTTCTGGTATTCATCCACAGCCACAAAGCCATCCTTCAACTGACACCCCGCCAACAACGCCAGTTCCACATTCGGCACCAGACCAAATCCGCAGGCCAGATAATCGCAATCCCATCTCTTTCCATCAGACATGGTCACCCCGCCGACGCTAGCCTCCACTGGCCACAATCCTGCTCGATAATTGCCATTCGCCAATTCGACCGCTTGCACAATTTTTGACGGCGATCGCCAGAGGCCAAATCCGAAGCGCATCAATCTCTTCCAACTCGCCTGCTCTGCAACCAGCACCACATCAGCTCCCGCCTTCTTCAGATTCGCCGCAACTGCTAACAGCAATGGTCCGCTTCCTGCTACGACAACCCGCTTCCCCTTCACGGCTAGCCCCGTCTTGACAAGAGCCTGTAATCCCCCCGCCCCAAGCACATGGGGAAGTGTCCAACCGGGGAAAGGCAAGAACAGTTCCCGTGCTCCACAAGCCAGAATCAATTGCCCGAAGCCCACATCAAGCTGCGCCAATTGCCGCCCAAATTGAAATTCCACACCTTCAATCAACAGGTCCTCGCGCCCACGCCAGATCTGTCCGCCAGGCCCCCAATTGTCGTCGATCACGAGCACGCGCTTGCCAACCCGCTTTGCTCCCCGCGCAGCCGCCAGCCCGCCCGGCCCAGCTCCCACGATGACGGTGTCAACCTTCATCAGTCCACATCTCCATGCCTTCGCGCACCATCAACTGACAGCCGCGCACATGCGCAACTCCGTCCACTGTCACACGGCATTCA
>JANXLY010000044.1 GCA_025354885.1 Acidobacteriota bacterium
AGGGGGTGATCAACATGCATGTGCCGGAGAAGTGGGGTGTGGTGCGTTTTGAGCGCTAGTCGTCCACAATAGACACATGCAACGGCGAACGTTTGTAGGGTTTGGGCTGGCGGCACCGAGTGCCGGTTTTCAGCGTGAGGTTGCACCGAAACGGGAGCGGCTGAATCTTCTGTTTGTGATGACGGATCAGCAGCGGGGGGATTGTCTGGGGGCGGACGGGAATCGGGCGATTCGGACTCCGAATCTGGACCGGCTGGCGAGGGATGGGGCGCGTTTTCGTCGTGCCTATTCGAGTACACCGACTTGTACGCCGGCGCGATGTGGGCTGTTGACGGGTCTGTCGCCCTGGCATCACGGGATGCTGGGTTATGGGGAGATTCCGCAGCGTTTTGTTTATGAAAAGCCGCGGGTGTTGAGGGAGGCAGGGTATAGCGCTGCTTCGATCGGAAAGAATCATTTTTCGCCGTGGCGCAAAGGGCATGGTTATGAGCAATTGCTGCTCGATGAACATTCGGCAGGTGGGCTGGTGCATGAGAAGTCAGCGATGGAGCGGCGAGCGACAGAGGAGCGAACGGATTACGAGGCCTGGTTTTATGCGAAGGAGCCGCACCGGAATCCGTATGCGACGGGGCTTGGTTGGAATGATTATGCGGCGCGGCCCTTTGCCTTGCCCGAGAGTCTGCATCCGACGACCTGGATGGGGGACACGGCGGTGCGATATCTCGAAAGCTATCAGGATTCGCGGCCGTTTTATTTGAAGGTGTCTTTTATTCGGCCGCATAGCCCGTATGATCCGCCGGAGCGGTTCTGGAAGATGTATGAGGATGTGGAGTTGCCTGCGGCGAAGGTGGGGAAGTGGGCGGCGAAGTTTGAGAAACCGTCGAGTGAGCGGCCGGATATCTGGCACGGAAAACTGGACGCGAAGACGATTCGTAATTCGAGGCGTGGTTACTATGCGTGCATCACGCATGTGGATGAGCAGATCGGCAGGATTGTCGAGACGCTGGAGAAACAGAAGAAACTGGATTCGACTTTGATTGTGTTTACGTCAGATCACGGGGATATGACCGGGGATCACAACTTGTGGCGGAAGTCTTATGCCTATGAGGCGAGTGCGCGGGTGCCTATGATTGTGCGGTTGCCGGGGGCGAAAGGCGGGATGGTTCTCGATCAGCCGGTGGAACTGCGTGATGTGTTTCCGACATTGCTGGACGGGGCAGGAATGACGCCTTCGCGGCAGCTAGATGGGGAGAGTTTGTTGAAGCTGGTTCGGGATCGAGACGCGAAGTGGCGCCAATACATTGATCTGGAACATAACATCTGTTACTCGCCGTTGAATAACTGGAATGCGTTAACGGATGGCAAGCTGAAGTATATTTTTCATGCGTTCGATGGTCAGGAGCAGTTGTTTGATCTGGAGAAAGATCCGCACGAGTTGCAGGATTTGTCGATGGCAGGTCGGATGGACGGGGCGATGCGCTTGTGGCGGCAGAGGTTGATGCTGCATCTTGAGGAACGGGGAGAGCCTTTTGTGGTGAATGGGCGGTTGGGGTTAAGACCGAAGGGCGTGGCGACGGGGGATTTGAGGAGCCGGGTTAGTTCCTAGATTGCGGGGGGGGCAGTCGTACTGGCTACTGAAGGGTTCGGAGGGTATGCCCCGCAATACGAGACGAAAATTCGTATCGCGGAGCATGACAACGCTGGGCATGGAACTGCTCTAGAGCAGAAGTCTCAGCCCGGTGATCGTTTTCAGGAAGATAAACTTCTCTACGAGCCGATAATGATCTCTGGTGGGTCACCTACCACTTGGCAGACCGCTCCGTTGCTGTCATAGATGTAAGGCACTATTGAACCAGCTTTGATTGCAACAAGCGGAATTAACGGCAGGAAAAAATTCCCTGTGATCACGAGGTCAAAGTCAGTGGGATGACCTGCGAAGAAGCCTCCCGGCAGCTTAAGCGTATAGCTTGAACTCGACGGTGCTGATTTCCACTGAATCTGATCACGAACTTTTAAGACCAGCAGCGAAATCTGCGGGTTAGCATCGCATTTATTGGTTATGACGCATTTTATTGGATTTCCTGAACCTGCACGTGCCATATCATTCCCTCCTTTATGGGTTCCACCATACTACTTCATTAGAGATTGGAATGCAGGATCTTCCCGTAACTTCTTCAAGCTCGGGTCGCTTTTGAGTTTTTCCAGAGATGTCCCATGCGCCAGCGCCAACTTCAGCCATTTCAATGCCGCAGGCCGGTTGCCCAACGTCTCATGAACGCCTCCGGCCATATACAAAATTCCTTGGTCGTCTGGAGTAAGTGCCAACGCGGTTTCGATTTGGCTCAAGGCCTTGTCCCGCAAGCCGAGATAGGCGTATTCAGACGCGACATAGGCATGGGTCATAGCATCGTTGGGGTTCGAGATGAGGGCAGCTTCGGTAAGTTTGACGGCTCGCTCCAGTGCTGGCCGAGCCTTGGCGTTCAAGTCGGCGGCCAGGTAGGACTGCGCCAGACCGTGCCAGGTGCGCCAGTCGTGAGCGTCCAGCTTCAGAGCTTTTTCGTATATTTCGGCTGCCTTGAGATAGTCGGCTTCCCCATAAACTATGACTGCAAGATTCGAGTAAGCCGCATAGCTTGGCGCAATGGCGATGGACCTTTCGTAAGCCTTGCGCGCTCCGGCGATATCGCGTGAATTCCTCAGGCAGACACCCAGGTTAATCCAGGCGTTGGCATTGTCGGGGGTCAGTTCCAGCACTTTGCGAAATTGCGTCGCAGCCTCTGGATACTTAGACGTGCGGACATAGAATATTCCCAGTGCGTTGTAGCCGTCCCAATAGTCCGGCCGCAGCGCTATGGCCCTCTTCAAGCTGGACTCAGCGTCAGCTGGTCTGCCCATGGACTGGTAGGCGCTGGCCAATCGCTGGTGGGCTTCTGCATTGCGTGGATCGAGAGCCAAGGCCCGTTGAAATTCCTGCACCGACAAGTCATTGCGGCCCGCATCCAAGTGGATGCCGCCGAGTGCCACATGTACCGGGGCGAGCTGATCGTTGATTTCGGCGGCGCGCTGCCCGTCGGCAAGTGCCCGTTCGAGTAAGTTCGGGTCGGCCGTGAGTTTAGATTTCAGCCTTTTGGCCTCGGCCATTTTGGCATAGGCGAGCGCGAAGCGGGAGTCGATCTTGATCGCATCATTGAAGTGCTGAATCGCCGTGTCGAGACTGCCGGGTTTGTCGTAACGCTGCAGGTAACTGAGTCCTTTGAGATAGGAAGCGTAGGCTGTTGGTGCCGCAGTTTCCCCGCTAGCTGCAGCTGGTATTGCCGGTTTCACTTCCACCTTTAGAAGGCGCGCGAGCTGGTTCAGGGCATTGTCCTGCAGGGCAGAGAAGTCGCCGAGGCGGTCTTCAATCACTGTTGAACCCAGCTGCTTGAGTGTGCGGGTGTCGACCAGATTCAGCGTGAGGCGCGCGCCGTTTGCATCGCGTTGCAGATTTCCAGTGACTACCAGGTTTGCTCCGAAGACGCGCTGCGCAGCAGCAGCGTTTTCGATGTTACGGCGACGGACTTCGCTCGCCGGGGCCACCCAGAGTGAAGCGTCCTGGCCTTCGAGGCTGGTTAAGCGGCTGGTCAGAGTCTCTCGCAGGCCGTCGCTGATGGCGGCGTTGGCGGGATCCCCACCGGTGTTACTGAAAGGAAGGACTACCAGGTGTTTTTCGCTCGGAAGCGTTCTGCCAAGCTCGCGCCACAGCAGAAAGGCACCGCCTGCTGCCAATACAGTGGCGAGTAGAATCCATAGCGGCAGCATGCGCCACGGCGCGGGTTGCGAAGGCGGTGGAGTGGAGCTGGATTTGACGGCACCGGGAGCGGCGATCGTTAGTGCAAAGGTGGGCTGATTGCTGGGGGCTTCGATGCGGTCGAGATCGACGAGTAAGTCTTTCGCTTGCTGGTAGCGCTCTGCCGGATCTTTGGCCAGGCAGCGGTAAACGATGGCATTCAATTCGGGCCAGGCTCCCTCGAGTGGGGGCAGCGGATCTTGTGTGACGGCCAGCATGGTGGAGGGAACGCTGTCGCCACGGAAGGGTCGGCGTCCGGCGAGAATTTCATACAGAACGACTCCCAAGGACCACAAATCACTGCGCTGATCTACCGGACGCTGGAGTGCCTGTTCTGGTGCCATGTAAGCTGCGGTGCCGACAATCGTGCCAGTGCGGGTTAGTGTTTCTGCGCCGGGGAAGGTGGCTAGCCCGAAATCGAGAAGCTTGACGACGCCGTCGCGCGTGATCATAATGTTGCCAGGTTTTACGTCGCGATGGATAATGCCCTTGGAGTGCGCCTCCGCTAGCGCCAGAGCAGTCTGACGAATGATCTGGAGGGCCTGGGACGGGGCGAGATGTGGACGCTTGAGCCACTGGGCGAGAGTTTCTCCCTCGTAATAGGCCATGACGATGAAGATCCGGTCGTCGTCGACTTGCTCGATGCCGTGGATGACTCCGATGTTGGGGTGGTCGAGTGCGGATGCAGCTTGGGCTTCCTGCAGAAAACGCTTGGTGTCTGGAGAGGATCCCGAGTTGGGTAAAAGGAATTTGAGCGCTACCGCTCTCTTCAATTTCAAATCGGTGGCTTTGTAAACGACACCCATCCCCCCCGCGCCCAAACGCTCGAGGATTTGGTAACCGGAGATGGACTGACCGATTAGCGGGTCAACTCCAAGACTAGCCATGGTGCGGTCTAGTTTACTGCATCTACTGCTGCAGGGTGTGACTTTTGGCGTGATAGTCTGATGCGGTGAGTTCTCAAACCGACTACGTCTTAGGTCAATCCACACAAGAACAAGAGCGCCTGATGATGCAAGCCCGGATCATGCGGCCTTATACAGAAGGGTTTTTCCGAAGGGCGGGCATCGTATCGGGAATGAGCGTGCTGGATCTTGGGGCCGGTGTGGGAGATGTTTCGATTCTCGCTGGTGACATTGTGGGTCCAGGCGGGCGTGTTGTTGGACTGGACCGCGATGCAGCGGGACTGGAGCGCGCCCGGCAGAGGACCGTGGAGCAGGGGTGCTCATCGTGGGTCTCCTTTCAGGCCACTAACCTGGATGATTTTTCAACTGCAGATCAATTCGACGCTGTAGTTGGGCGTTATATTTTGCTGTACCAACCGGATGCGGCCGCTACACTGCGCCGCTTGATCTCTTTTCTGAAGCCTGGGGGGATTGTGGCATTTCATGAGGTCGATTTCAGTTGCCCACACCCGAGTTATCCGCCATGCGAAGTGTTTGACGAGGTGGTCTGGCTAGTGGCGGAAGTGTTTCGACGTGTTGGAGTGCGGCCTGATTTTGGGAGATTTCTGGGAAAGACTTTTCTCGATGCTGGCCTTCCCTTTCCTGCAATCGTGGCAGAGACGCTGGTTGGGGGCGAACGCGGTTCGGCCTTTTATTCCTGGGTTGGGGCCATCGTAGTGAGTGTTGCCCCTCGGCTTGCAGATCTGGGGTTAGCGTTGCCAGCCGGAGTGGTGGCGGATCATAGCTTGGCTGCAAAATTGGAAGGGGCTGCGGTTGCGCAGGGAAGCCAAATTATCGGGTCGACGCAATTTGGCGCGTGGGCGCGGAAGGCTTTGTGGAGTTAGGGTTGGGTTCCAAGGAGACACAATGGCTGAAGAAGGTAATGAACCCTGGTTGCTACTGCTTTGCAAAATCCCAGTGCTCGGGGATTTGATCCCGACGGTTGGCGGGCTTTGGCCTCTTGGTCTTTCTTTATGGCTACTGGGCGGATCCCCTGGGCTTGCTATGGTTCTCGGCGGCCTGGTGCTCGCCCCCTGGCTGATCTTCCTTGAGCGATGGCAGCGTATGCGAATTAACGTGCCTTACTTGCCGATCAAGTGGCTCTGGCTCACCCCGCTGATCATCCTCGCTGGCGCCGCCACCTTCTTTTAACGGGGATGCCCTTTCTGACACAGAAGCCCTGTCTGAGAGGATTTTGGTGTTGAGCTTCTGTTTTGCGTCGAGTAAAAAGTACCATCCCGCAAGTTGTTGAAAGAGATTGGGTTGCCGTGTGTTTTTGGTACGAAAAGATAGCGAGTTGCAAGTACTTTTCGCATCGTTTGGAAACCCGAGTTCTATAGGATATTGAGCCCTTAGCCCGCAGAATCAAGTTTCCGGAGGGAAATTGATTTTATGAAATGGGCAAAGATTGTTTTTGTGTCAATGACTTTGGCTGCAGGAAGTTTGCAAGGGGCGCTGATCACTGTCAATTTTGACAACACGGGTACCGAAGCCGAAGGTGTGATTGGCAACACACGCACCCGAACCAGTGGTTTGTTTACCGTATCCGCAACTGCATGGTCGAACACAGGGGCTGGAGGCACACTTGAGGCAGCGGCACTCGGCATCTACGGCGGCAGCGGCATC
>JANXLY010000065.1 GCA_025354885.1 Acidobacteriota bacterium
GCCTCGACGTCGAGCGGTCCGCTTCAATGAGGCCGCCCCTTATCAGGGGCGGAAATGTCGGTATGAAGATGCTTATCGCGTCGTGGTACAGGCTTCAATGAGGCCGCCCCTTATCAGGGGCGGAAATAGCGTACCGCATAAAGGCTTCAGTTTTCAATGAGCTACATGCCGAGTTGCGAGCGGTCCGATTACGCGCCGCACAATCAATCATCGAGCAAACCTCTTCAAATCGTCAAGGCCCGCGCTTCCAATAACTTAAGCGCTCGCGAGCGGCCCTCGCCCTTTTCGCGCCGCCTCACCGCTCGCGGCGGTCACCGAGTCACAAAAACAGGGTACGCCGAAATCTCGCCTTCAATCACCCGCGCCAATAGTCGAACCTGAATTTCCAGAAGCCGCCGATAACTCACCCGATACTCAAACATAGGATGCGTCACCAGCGAATCCATCCGCAGTTCATATGCCCGGAAGAAACCCTTGCGTCCCGCCGGCGTCAGCGCTACTGACGCTCCCGCGCGCACGAAATCCCGCTCCGTCACCATGCGCGTATTCACCGCGCTCAACACCGCCGAATCCGCGATCAGCGGACGGAATGGCTCCATCAGATCCAGCGCCAGCGCCGGACGGCCATGGCGCAGTTGATGATAAAATCCCATATACGGATCAAACCCCACCGCATAACAGGCAATCGTAAGGTCCTTTGCCAGCATGCTGTACGCCAGTGACAACAACGCATTCACAGGATCACGCGGCGGACGCCGGTTCCGCCCCTCAAAATCGAACTTGAACCCGTTCGCGGCCGGCGCAAGGTCATCCCCCGGCTTGATCATTCCCGCGAACTCTTCAAAGTAAGCTCGCGCCGCCGTCCCCTCAATGCCCAGTAGTGACTCCAGGCTCTCAGCCTGTTCCGCTCGTTCCGCCATTGCTTTCATCACAAGGAGCGACGATTTCTGCGGCTCGATGTGGTTCCGCTGCAACATGGTCCGCTGATTTCGGATCTTCCCCGCCACCAGTTTTCGCGCCAGCGAGCGCGGGAACCACTCCGAATCCGCCAACCGGAACTGCGACCGTCTGAGCGCTACGTTCTTCGTATTCAGGCCAGTCGTTATCCCGTAAAAATAGCCGCCCATCGAAAAATAGGAAATCGGCACCCCGGCTTCGCACAACGTTTGAACCGCCTGCGTCGAAATCTGCACATTACCCAACAGATTCACCTGACAGACTTCGCCGATTCGCACCTCCTGCACGGTCTTATCCTTGTCCTTTACCTGCAGCACTCCGCCCGACTTTCCTACCCGGAACCCCTGCGTGTTCAGGTAAAGTGGCTTCAGATCGTCGCGCGGTGTCATCAGTTGCCGGATCTGCGGCTGAACACCTTCACTGGCAGGGGGCTTCCGGACCGGAGTATCTCCGGAACCGTCGAATAACCCCATCTGCGCCGCCCCGCTCAGACCCAGTGCTGTTAACCGATTCGTTTCGTCCGGCAGGCAGATCGTGTTCAGAGAGCAGCCGCCGCACTTTGGAGAGTCGAACAGGGGCGCTGGGATGTCGCCGTACGCCGCCAGGTCCCATGCGCGCGCTACGGCGTCCTCGGCCTCCGCAATCAGCGCGGCATCCACCGGCACCCGCACGCGCTGCCGGGTCTTCTGATAGAAGACAACGGCCTCATCGCATCTGTAACCGTTCTCACGCAACACGATAGCCTGGAGCGCGATCTGGACGCGGTCCGCGGGCCACATTTCAATGCCGTCCTTCCCTTCCCGCGGCGCGCCATGCTTGTAATCGACCGGCGTTGCGGCAGAGCCTTCCGCTTCCACCAAATCGAGTTTAGCGATCACCCGCAGCCGTTCGCTGGAAAGTGTAACGGAGCGCGCGTGGATCTTTTCTTCGCTCTCACCTGCAGCCGGGAGTTCTGTCGGGCGGGCATCCACCCGCTTGTGTTGCGCCGAGCCCTCCAGCGTATCGGCGCTCTCCCGAAAAACGCCTTCCACCCATTCGTAGAAGAACAGGCGCGGGCAGTAGACGAACTCGTTGACCATGCGCGCCGGAATGTAATCGGGTGTAGGCTCGCGCGGCACGATCCGCGTTGGTCTGTGTTCCGGAACAGAAAGTGGCAGTGCGCTCATGCGAGATTCTCCTCAAACGACAAAACATGGTGCGTCAATGTTCGTATACGGCAGACCCAGCGCAGTGATGACGCGATCCCCACGCCCTTCGGCGGGCCCAAGGTGGACGAACAGAATCTGGTCTTCGTCGTGGTTAATGATGCGCGCCAGTTCCGTGCGGCACCGGATGAGGTCGCGGGCGGTGAACTGACACTCGAAAACGGAGTATTGGAGATGATCCCCATACCCGCGCATGGTTTTAAAGACTTTGCGGAGCCGCTTGTCGTCGGAAATGTCGTAACAGACGAGGTAGGACTGGCGCATCGGTCACACTACCGTCATCTTTTCATCGTCTGCAACAGGTTTTTCGGCTGCGAATAAACCAAGGCCGAAATGCGAACCGTAGCCGAGAGAGAGTGGCCCGGGGACAGGTTGGTCAAAGCGAAGTCGAAGGGCATACCCGGCATCAATGGGTGGCGGTGTTCCGCCCCTCTGCCGACGGCGCACAAAGTGCCGCAGCAGCCTTGATTCGGATGTTTCCGGCAGGACAACTATTTCCGTAGCGGCAGGTAATCCGCGACTAGCCAGTTCGGCTTGCACCTGGCCCGCCAGACTATTCGGTCCCCGACTTTTAAGGAACCGAGGCAAGACAAAGGGGGTCTTACTGGTCCAGGTTTGTGCACCAGGAGGTGGCCCGAGCAGTCGGCCTATTTCGGTCTTGAGCGGGTGTGGCAGCGTTCGCAGTGTCCTGAAGTCTCCGCTGGCTGCCACCGACAGTTGCAGATCGCCGGTTCCGCCTTTGGACCAGGTTCGTCGCAAGCTTCTGATCGCCGCTTGTGCCTGCGCTCCGAGACCCATGGGTGCATGGATGAGGAAGTGGTCGAGGCGGTGGTCGTCATCGAGGTCGAGAGGCAGGATGTGCGCATGCCCGTGGTTACCCTTGAGTGGCTGCCCATCCGCCGATCGCCCGGTAATCTCCGGGCAATCTACCTCGCGCCCATTTCCCAACAGGCTTACAATTGCGCGATGCAACAGTTCGGCCTGCGGCAGCGTTCGGGCGCGGGACGGCAACGCGGACCGATTACCGCTGGCGGTTGTCACTGCCACCAGGATCGAAGTGACCGGCCTCACCTTTACCGCCCTGGGCGTAACCGGTGCTCCAACCTGAATCGCTCCAGCACGACGTCGGTAAAATACCCGCCGTGCACCCGGTGGTTGCGACCAGCCGTGTCCTTTCCACCATTCGGTATCTTTGGTGAGGCAATCCAGCATGCCCGATGGGTATGGAGCCGTCGCTTTCTCCCGTTCTTTCAGCAGCTTCGAAGTTGGCTTCTTTTTCGCCTCAGGCAACGGAAAGCCCGCCAGGAGGTGTTCTGTTGTCTCTCTTCTCCAGACAGCGTATTCGTCCGCAGGCATCGCCGCCATCAGGGAAATCTGCTCCCAGCCCAGCCCACAAAATCCTGCTTCCAGATGCGGTACTGCGTTGAAACGCTGCGCGGCCGGGACGGAATCTTCCAATACGGCCACATCGACCCAACTTTCGCTTCTCCCCAGATATCCAAGATTCTCAGCGAGCACGCGCAGCAGCCCGACTTCGTCTTCCGTCAGCAGCGCGGACTCCCAATGAACCTCGATGGCAGCGTCGCCAATGTGGAGCCAGGTGTCGAAGACCAGCGTCGTCTTCTCGCGCCCCTTACCGAGAGTTCCAATGGGCATGTAGTGACGGCTGTGGGCGACACTCACCGCGGGAAGAATGTAGGACGGCAGGGATCCAGCCAGTTTTTCGATGAGGCAGCGGGCGGTTTCCGGGATCGCTTTCCAATGCTGGGTGGTGTAGCCGGTAGCCACGAGCGCCCGCAGAATGCGCCATGGACTGGGAGGCCATTCCACCTGGCCCTCGTTCACGTGGTGTCCCCAGGGAGTGGCATGGTAGCGCCCCGCGGGGAAGCCTAACAACAAACCTGGCATGTTCAGCTCCTAGTTGCCCGAGGCGTCGTCGGCATCGTCGTCGCTCTGGTCGTCTGCATCGTCGTCGCTCTGGTCGTCGCCGTCTTCGTCTTTCTTCTCCTTGCCCTTCTTCAGTTCGTCTTCAAATTTGACTATGGTGTGTTCCATGCCGGCCTGGCAGCTTTCAATCGCCGTGCGGAGCGCCGGCTCAAGTTCATCGAGCGAAGGCAAGTTGAAGCCGCCGGGCCGGACAAGCCACCCGGCCGCGCTGTCAACCTCCAGATCGCACGCCGTGCGCAGTCTTAAATCGCCCTTCAATAGCTTGCGAATGCGATACAGCGCAAGCAGAATCAGCAACTCTGTCGCTTCCTTCGAAAGCCCATAGCCTCGAATTTGTCCAAGGTCGAGATTGAAATAGCAGTCGATCCGCTCGGCCACAAACTCATCGCGCGCAAATGGCACGTTGCCGAATCCGGTTTTCGTATCTCCCGAGGGATTCACGTGGTCATTCTTGACGCCTCCTGAGGCGGCCACCGTAACGCCGGTGGCTTCAATGAACCCCGAGAGAGCGCGAGCGAGCCGTAATCTGCCACCAGCCAGATCCTTTTTTGCCAGGAAGACGCCATGGATCAGGCTGCCAACGTCGAATCGTAATAGTGCCTCCGTCAGCTTCCGGCGATCGATCGGTCCTTCTTCAAGTCCGCCCAACGCGGCCTTCAGTTTTTCGAAGAAGCCACGGTCCTTACCCTGCAACAGATAGGGGCTGTTGATCCTGTGCGCTTCCAGCATGGAATCGGTCAGGAACTCGCCCTTCCTGTTTACCGTGATGTGGCTGACACCGGTGAGCGCGGTCACCGGGGCTTTTCGGGCGTCGTCCCAGCACGTCGTCTCCAAACGGTTTGCCATGCTTTGGACGCTCTCAACCAGAAGCTTTACCCCGTCCTTCGTCTGGTATGTGGCAGCTCCCAGGCTGGGAAATCCAGTGGGCTGGAACCGGTCGCCCTGCACGGGGCGCAGCGGTACGGTCAACAGTAATCGGTTGGCTTGATCCAACGCTTTGACAAAAGTGAGTTCAGACATCGCGCGTTCCTTTCAATTCGGGGTCGAGGATAACCGCTATGCGCCACGCGGCGCGGCGGTCGATTGGAAATACAAGGCCCGCGGCCCAAAGCCGCGCAGAATGCCGATCAGTCACACCCGCCTGCAGGGGGGGCCGGATTCCGGCTGACCGAATGCGGGCGAGCGCCGTGCTGACTGCCCCGGCACTATCGCCCGCTAAAAGCCGACGCACCAAACCGGGCTCCGAAGGGATCTTGCGGTCCGGCGGCAGAGGCCACGGGAGGCACGCGAGACGCAGTGCCAGCCAACTCTCGGGGGGCAGTTCGGAACGGTTGAGTCGTTTTTCCGAAGGCGTGCCGGTGAAGGTGTCCCAACGGATCGCCATGAAGGCGCGGGCGAGGTCAAGCACTTTCACGGGATCGACCTGGCCCGCGAGGAAAGCTGAGAGATCACTCAGGCGCGCCCCGCAGCCCGGCGCGGCGACCAGGGGCAGCCGCCGTTGGCCTTTCATGCCTGCCTCGATCATCCTCCGCTCTACCACAGCGGCGCCGTCCGCCAGTGCATCGCGGCCGGTCATGACAACCCGTACGTCCCTCACCAGCCGTTTCTCAGAGACCTGGAATCGGCGTGCGCCCAATTGAAGGGGCAGCCAGTGGTGCCGTACCGGGTCCTGAGCCCGCAGCGACTCGGAGTAGCTGGCCGCGGCGCTGCCCAGAGCGACGGCCAGCCGTACTTCGGCGGAATCACCAACAGCGGAGATCCAATCGGGGCGAAGCGATGGAATGGGACCAGCTTCAATCGCGCAGCCGGTCGCCTGGAGGCGTTCCACGTCCACGGCGGCCAAGAGGATTGACTGCCACTGGTCGGTGGCATCGTCGTGTTGGAGCGCTGACATCACAGCGTCCGCGAGCCGACGTTCGGCGTGCTTCAGCCGGTTGGGGGCGTTCTTGCTTGTAGCGCTTCGCTGCAACCGGTCCATCCAGGGCGCAAGGTCATCGATCAGGTGGCTTCGGGAAACCTCGTGGACAGCAATTCTTCCGAGAGGCACGGCAAGCGTGGATTGTCCATTGCGCTCAAGGTAACCGTAACGAACAAAGGAAACTACACCTCGCGCCACCCCCAACCGACCGATTGCACGCGCGACATCCACGGGCCGGTTGGCAGTTTGGCTGCCCAATTGAACGCGCGCCTCCCCGAAGAGCGCGGAAACTTCCCCCAGCGAGGCGGGCCGTTCCCACAAGGGCAACCACTGTTCTCCGCGGGACGATTTCTCGTCACCGGAAGAACCGTATCCGGCGGCGTGGCTGCGGACAGCGAAAGGCGCGGCGGCACGAATGAAGGAATTTGGGTCCAGCCGGCGGGTCGCCCTCGTCGTGAAAAGCAGCGCGCCCTCCATCATCAGGACGAAGTCCCAAGGGTTCACGTGGCTGTCGCCCATCGCGCCACTGGAGCTGTTGGCGCCGCCCGCAGCCCCGGGTTGAAACTGTCCAATCGCGGTGCTCCGCAGCCCTTTTGTGCTGGTCGCCCACAGCGAATTGACCAATAGTTCATCCGTACCGGCAAGAGGCCGACCGTCCTCTGAAGCGGCGTCGAACAGGCCGCACAGCCTCTGCATGAAGTTGTTTGTGAAATCGAGGTTGCCGTCGTTGCCGCCCGTGCCGAGAAGGGAAGGCCACACGGGTGATCCGTCACTGTCCAGTGCGACGGCTGCGGCGAGCCAGGCTCCCGGGCCAGCGCGCCAGTTTTTTCGGCAATCGGGAATCAAGGTCTCTTTCAGCCCTTTGTAGCGCCTGTCGGCAGCCGCGAGAAGACGCTTATAACCAAGGCTCTCCTTCATTCGTTTGGCATTTGCCGAAGTTGGGGGAGCAGCGGCGGGTGCAACGAGCAACTCGACGTCAGCTGTCAAAGCAGTTAGTTCGTCCCGGCGCGAAGGGGGCAAAACAACCTGCGCCGATTCTGCGCGGAGCTCTCTTAAACAAGCGTCAAACACCTCGCTTGCGCGCAGCCGCTCCCTCTGTTCCAGAGTCTGAAAACTCTTGTTGGTCTTCGTCCGGGCTTTGATCGCCCGAATTACCGCATCCGCCTCGCTCTGCTTATCCAGAAGCTGCCGCGAATCCGCGATTCCGCTTCGGAAAACGGCGAAGCGCTCTGCCGTTGAGTTTTCGAGGGGCTCGAGCCCCGGATCTCCCGCTTTGAAGAAGCCACATCCTTTGTTCCACGGTGACAACAGCGGGGTTGGGGCGTAGCGATGCAGGAAGAACGTTTCCATCTCTTCCTGTGTGAGCGTGGTCAGCAAGCAAAAGCGTTCGTCCTGCCACCAGCCGCGTGCGGACGGGTCCGCGCCCTGCTCCACTATCAGACGAAGCACCCCGAGCGCCTTCAGGTAATTGGCGAGTGGGACCGGGGCGCAGCCCTTGAGTTCGTGCAGTTGCAAGCTCATACGCCAGCGACCCCCACCAGCGCCGGATCTGAAGTCCCCAGCCGCGAAGCCCGTACGTCCGCCGCGCGAAGCACCGCTTCCAAAAACGCTAATCCGCCCGGCCCGAACGTCGCCAGCAACCCGGCGACTCTTTGGCCCCAACTGGCACCGGTGCGCGGAGACAATCCCATGGACGCGGGTTCCAGTGTCAGGGTGCAGTCCGGCCAAGACAGGAGGTTGGGATCACCGATGGATGCCAGGTAGTCCCCTTCGCGCACGCCACGGATCGGCATGCCTCGCCCGTCGCAGTCGCGATAGTCCTGATCTTTTGGCGCCGCGTGGAGCGATACCCTCACCTTGCCGTGATGGCTCGCCACGAGGTATGCAACGAGGTCGAAACGTGGGGCCGTGCATTCGAGAAGCTCCATGACCGGGGAGTTGGCCGCAGAAATCCCCCGCCCCTCCGGGACCCTGTAACCCAGAAGTGAAAGGGCTTCGGCCCAAGGGCCAAGAAGGGCTGGATGTCCAGGCGCATAGGTTTCCAGGATCGCGAATAAAGCCAGTGCACTCGCCAATTCGTGCCGAAGGCCGGGGCGGGATTCGCCGTCTGGAAACCGGTAGGTTCCGGGTGGCCGCAGCCACGCATCATCGGGCGCCTTCGCCAGGTCGTTCCGCTTCGGCCGATTTGGATGCCGGATCGCGCCCTGGAAAGCTTCGTGCGCCTTGCCCCGGTCATGCCAGCGGCCCGCGATCTGAAGGCACTCCCTTACCTCGTCGGATAGCGCGAGCGTTCGAGCCAAGTGCACGGCCGTGTCTGCCACCTCGCTACAGTGCATCGTGATGGTCTTCCATGGCTCGACGCTTAATGGCTCGCTGTCGGACCGGTTATCGTTCTCCTCAAGCGCCAGCGTGGCCTGCGGGATTGCTTGTGCCGGAATCTGCTGAACTTTTTGAATAGAGGTTGCATCAAATCCGAGACTGCCGGAATAGCCACCACAATCGGCTGCAACGCATACAATGCGGCCCGGGGTCAGGCTTGCCCGGTCGGCCTTCGTCCATTCTCCCTCCAGCCAGTCCCATACCCAAGCGCGCATCTTAGCTTGCAATCGCGGTTTGCGTTTGGTTTTGGTTTCTTCACCACAGAGCCAGTCGCGAACTTTCAGGAACGGCGCTGCGCACAATTCCCGGCGGTCTGGCTGACGATCAGCCGACGGTGTTTCCGTCTTTT
>JANXLY010000067.1 GCA_025354885.1 Acidobacteriota bacterium
TTTGTTGCGTTTTGACGGACCTGGTCGGCGCGGTTGAATTCGGGGTCGAGGCCGGTGGCGATGGCGAGGCCGAGGATGAGCGGCTCTTCTTTGGCGAGCTGGGTTTTTCGGATGTCAGCGAAGGGGATGGCGGCGGAGACCGGGGCGAAGACCTTGGCGTCAGCGAGTTCGGCGTGGACTTCGACGCCGGCTAGACGGTGGAGTTGGAGTTGCTGAAGCTGTTTGAAGGCTTTGGCGGCGCGGCGCTCGAACATTGCGCCGAGTTTGATGATTCTTTCCATTTGGAGGAAGTATTGTTGCGAATCGGGGTTTTCGAGCCAGCGGTCCTGGGCTTCGCATTCGAAGCTTTGGGCGCGGAGGGACTGGAAACTGGCGTAGGTGTATTGCTCGAAGAGGAGTTCTTCCGTAGTGCCGGAGGGTAGGCACTCTTCGCGCAGGGTGGCCTGAAGCTCGATGTACTGTTCGCGCTCTTCGGGTTTGGTGTTGAAGAGGGTTGTGCTGGCGGCGGTGAGGCCGTGGCGGAGACTGTTGGATGCGGCGGATGCCTGACCTTCTGGGGTTCGGGGGCCGGTGGATTTTTTTGCGTTGGCCTGATTGGCCAGGATTTGTGCTGCGGATGCCATTTTGATTTGTGTTCTTAAGTGTTGAATTGTCCGGGAAGCTCAGAAGCTCCTCCCGCCGATGAGGATAGATCCGGAGAAAGTGGAAGTTGGGGGTGGTTTTGGGTTAAGTGGTTGCAAGGAATGGCCAAAATAAATTTGAAATACTTGTGAACGCGGTTTGGGGTGGGGCGAAAATGGTAGGAGGCAGATATGGCAACTCAAGCAAATTCACTTCTGAGCGTGCGGCAATATATGGAGCTGCTGGAAAAATCAGAGAACCGTTTTGAGTACTGGGATGGTGAAGCTGTAGCCATGGCAGGGGCGAGCGAGCGCCATAACTTGATCAGCGCCAGCATTTTGAGCCATCTTTGGCAGCAACTGTTGCATTCAGACTGCAAGCCAGTGGGTAGTGATCAGCTAATTCGTGAGCGGAATTCGAGCCGGTATGTTTTCGCGGATGTGGTTGTGAGGTGTAAAGGGGCGAAACTGGAGGCGGGTGCAGTTCCAGCCCTAAATGATCCGGTTGTTGTTTTCGAGGTGCTCTCACCAAGTACCGAATCCATTGACCGTAGCAAGAAATTTTCTTATTACAGCTCGTTCGAGTCCTTGAAGGAACTAATACTAGTGAGCCAGGCCGAGAAGCTAGTGGAGCATTTCTTCCGGAGTTCGGCACAAGAAGTGTGGCGAGTGGAGCACTTGTTTGAGGAGGATGATGAGTTGGTGTTGAGTAGTGTCGGTGGCAAGTTGAGTGTAGGAACTATTTACCAAGCTGTGGAATGGTGAGTTGGGCTTCGATTTGCGGATCTGCGGCGAAAGTAGTTGGAGACGGATATGGCAACTCAAGCAAATTCACGTCTGAGCGTGGAGCAGTATATGGAGCTGCTGGCATCCTCGGATGTACGTTATGAGTACTGGGATGGGGAAGCTGTGGCGATGGCAGGGGCGAGTCTGCGGCATAATCTGATCACGATGAATATCGGGGGGCAACTGTGGCAGCAATTGCGCGGTAAGGATTGCACGGTTGCCCACAGCGATCCACTGGTGAAGGAAGAAAGTTTGCAGCGCTATCTGTTTCCGGATGTTGTGATTCACTGCAAACAGGGTCGGCTGGAAAGAAGCCCGGTTGACACAGTGCTTGACCCGATCGTTGTGTTCGAAGTACTTTCGCCCAGTACCGAGAGGATCGACAGGACCAAGAAGTTTGAGAGCTATAGCAGGATTGAGTCTTTGAAGGAACTGGTGCTGGTTGGGCAGGACCGGCAAATTGTGGAGCATTTCTGGAGGGAGTCGGCAAAGGAAGCGTGGCGGGTGAAGCACCTGTTTGAAGACACACACGAGTTGGTGCTGGAGAGCGTGGGATGCAAGGTGGGGATGGCCGAAATTTATGAGGGCGTGGAGTGGTGAGTTGTTTGGGATCTGTGAAATTGCAGATGGAATTCTCCAATTTGGATCAAGGGTATGCATGCCAGAGGGGCTTGCGACCGGATGCGCCCGAAGGGGTCAAGATGGTCGACTGCGCGGATGAGCCAAAGCGTCGTACTCGGACTGAAGTTTGTTCAGACGGGTTTCTAACGACGATATGAGCCCTGCGGGAAACGGCTCGCCAAGGTCAATCGGATTTAGATCATAGGTCTGCGTTGAACGTAGTGCGCTGTAAACGGCGACATGCCTGACATAGGCGGCGATTTCGTGAAGGAGTTCCGGGTCGGGTTGCGCGAAATGGATGTTTGACTCCATGAGAGAGACGATCTCTTTATGGTTCCTGATCAAATGATTCAACTCGATCTCACGGCCTACGCTGTCGGGAAGAGCGGTGTCCTGATTCGACAATTGAGGAACTATCTTCCAGATCGCAGAGTCTTGTGCGAAGCGGAAATAAATGGGCCAGTAGAACTGCGATAGCTGCTTTTCTTTGAACTCTATCTGGCGCGTGTGCCTGAGCTTGTCGAGTTCATTTTCCAAGACTACTTTGTCTCTTTCGAGGGCAGACACTCGCTGTTGGTCCGTCTTGTACTGTTCGAGGCGTTTGGAGATCCAATAGCCAAGCAGGACTGCGGCAATGGCAAGAACGCCTTTGTCGAGTAAGGTAAGAAATACTTTTTGCTGGAAGTCAGTCATGGGGCAGATCCATGCGTGGCATTATTCGTCGGAAGCGGTTCGGATTCCCTTGGGGTCAAGCGCATGCACTCAAAAGGATAACGGACTAATCAGAGAGGTGAACGGCGGATTCGATTCTACCCTGATCCTAACCAGAGCAGAGCAACTGGCGAAGGGGATCTCTTTTTTGCATGGAGTGTTGGAGTTTTGCGGGAGGCGATGCTTTCGCTCCAAGTGTCGCGGAATAGCTGGATCGAGGATTGCTGCTAAAAGGTAATTGCTTTCATTGCCTGGCATGTCATTTGTCAGGTCTTTAGGGTCTGGCCGGTCAATCCCGTTTCTTTACAAGCAGAGACATCAAGTAGGCTTGCGAAATTCGTTCTTTGCGGATGGTCTTCCAAGTGCTGAACGCATGTTGAACTGAGGCGACTTGCGTAAGTGCTTCTGTCTTCGTCCAAAAAGTTGCGTTGTCATAGTCAGCGGTGTGGCGTTGTTCCTGCAATTGAGCGAAGATCTTGGCAACATACTTCAAAGCTGTAACTACTGTTGGATTTTCATCAGTGAACTTGAACAGGCGTGTATCCTGAAGGCGGTTTGATGCTGATTTCATGCTGGTATGGTCAAATGCCCGGCCGAGAGCGGCTCTTTGATCTGCGTGTCGCCAATTGGCAACAGATTCGCTTACTAGAAGGTGGAAGAGGGCATAATAGGCTGACGAAACCGCTCGGCGCAAGCTCGCCTGCCTCGGCTTTCGAGGTTCCTTGCGAACTAACATGAAGGCTTGAATCAGAAGATCGTCGTGGTAAGCCACGGCTTAAGCCCACTCCGGTTCGTTCCGCTTGGCCTGCTCAGACTTGCTGCGAAAACTGAAATACGGGAGGAGGCCCCAATTTTCATGCGGGCGCAAATCATCAAAGAGTGTTCCTGTGATGCGACCGGTGACCTCCGCGAGCCTTTCTGCATTGCTCGCAGAATCGGTCAAAACGATGCGAAAGAAAATCGACGGTTCGCCCGTCGAGTCCACTCCGAGACTGTATCGAGCACGGACCACCTCCTGATTGGAGAGTTTCGCGACTGACTTCTCGACTTCGAAGCTGAGTTGGTTTTGATGAATAAGACCCTTAGGAACTGTGGGCATATGCTCAATTATCTACCATCGATCTACTAAGGTGCTCGATGTACTCGGGTGGAGTGGTGGAGTACGGCGGATGCCGTTGATTTCGCGTGGGCAGAAGCGCGCGGTGGTGACATTGGTCTATGCCTTTACCACCAACAGCACCGGTCGCTCTCGACAAAGCTTACACGCTCGCGCTGTGGCTGATCGCGAAGACCGAGGCGATGCCCCGCTCTCACCGATTCACTCTCGGGGACCGGATTTATTCACAATCCCTCGATCTCGTAACGGCCCTAACCCAAGCAAGCTTCAGCCGCGACAAGTCGCGGGCACTTGAAAGCGCCAATGATCGCGTGAATGCGCTTCGCCTAATGCTTCGATTGGCGCAGGACCTGCGACTTTTGTCATTTGACTCCTACACTTATGCAAGCAGCCATTTGGACGAAATTGGCCGCATGATCGGCGGCTGGAAGAAGTCGCAATGAGCCCGCTGTGGAGCGAGCTGACATCGACGCGAAATCTTTTCGACGCCGCGTTCCGGGCTGCAAAAGGCAAAAAATCGCGGCCTGACGTCGCCGCATTCCGTGCCAATCTAGAACCCGAACTCTACCGGTTGCAGCGCGAAGTGACCGGGCACAACTACCGCCCTGGTCCGTATGAGCAGTTCCGCATCCTCGACCCCAAGCCGCGTCTGATTTCTGCTGCGCCTTTCCGGGACCGAGTGGTGCATCACGCATTGACAAAGATCGTGGAGCCGCTTTTCGAACGGCGCTTCGTTCCCTGGTCCTTCGCGTGCCGCGTCGGCTTTGGGAGTCACCAGGCGCTGGCCCACGCCCGGCAGGCATGCGCACGATACAGGTGTGTGTTGAAGCTGGATGTGAGAAAGTATTTTCCGTCCATGGATCATCAGATCCTCGAAGAATTATTGGCTCGCGTGATCCAGTGCCCGGAGATTCGCTGGCTCATCGGGCTGATCGTCGCAAGTTTCGAGCAGATGGATGAATTGGTTCATTACTTTCCCGGCGATACGCTTTTCACTCCGCTCGAGCGCCGCCGCGGGCTGCCGCTGGGCAACCAAACTTCGCAATTCTTCGCCAACGTCTACTTGAATCCGATGGACCAAATGATCGTCCGCAATCTGCGCCCTGGGGCCTATGCGCGGTATGTGGATGATTTTCTGCTGTTTTCGGACAGCAAGGAGCAACTCCACGAAATGCATTGCCAGATCAGGGAGTTTCTGTATGGTTTTCGCCTGACACTGCATTCGGGCAAGAGCCGGGTCTATTGGTGTCGCGACGGGTTCCCATTCCTTGGCTTTCGGTTGTTTCCGTCGCACATGCGGCTGGCGCGGCCCAATGTGGTGCGCTTTCGCCGCAGGCTGCGCGAGCTTCACGCGGACTATCATGCCGGGCTAGTCGAGAAGGAAACGGTAAATCAATTTGTGCAGGCTTGGATCGGACACGCGATGCATGGCGATACATGGAGGCTGAGGGAACAGATCTTCGAGGAATTTCCGTTTCTGGCTGGCGAGTTCCGCCGCAAATAGGGCGGTCCTGGCCGCGAGCCGAGCCCAAGACCAGGACCTGTTTATGTTTGACGAGAGGCCGCCCCGCGTCTGGATCGCGACCCGGAAGTGGAGTGGCACGCTTCCGCCGATTCCTCGGCGGAACTCTGGCATCAGGCGGTTAGACCTGTTCCACGTCCCCAGGCCAGCCGAAAGCCCAGGTTTTGATTCTGTTCGTCCGGTTGGTTGTTGTTCCGATACGACGAGTGCGCGTTCCTTCGATTGTTGTTGAAAGAAGCGCCCCGCAGCACGTTACGACCGCGTTCCGACTGTTAGCTTATCAGGATTGGGAAGCGGACGGACACGCTGGGATGAGTGCTGGAATGAGTTCCCTGAGGGGGCTAGCCCCCTCAGGGAACTCATTCCAGCACTCATCCCAGCGT
>JANXLY010000081.1 GCA_025354885.1 Acidobacteriota bacterium
CAAGGCCACCGTATGGCGGTTAACACCTTTGGCAATGGCCACTGCATTGTCGCTCATGCCATTGGCGCAGTCCAAGAGAATGTCGGCGTGAAGCACCTGCCGCTTCTCCGCGCTGCGGGAGCGACGGAGATCCTCGAGTCTACCTTGATCCGCAGCTGACAAAATCAATCGTTGACGTGTCGTGACGAATGGCATAAATCATTCTGCCATGGAAATGTTCTTATTGGCTGGATTTCAACAGAACGATTACCTAGTCGAGATTCTGAATTAGGCCAGCATTGGCTCAGAGGATCAATCCTAATGATCACTCCCACTCCCGTCTCTGACTCGCAGATCTCAGCTTTGCTGGAACAAATTGCCGCCGGTGACTGCGACGCCATGCACCAATTCCATGATCTGGTCAAACCTCGCGTCCTTCGCAGCCTCCGCCGAATCCTCCGCGATCCATCTCAAATTGAAGAAGCAGCACAGGACGTCTCCGCCACATCTGGGTCAAGGCCGCTGCTTTTGACAGCTCCCGTACTCCACCCTTCGCGTGGCTCTCGGTAATTATCCGTAGCCGGGCCATCGATTCTCTCCGCGCTTCCAGCCGCCAACGCAGCTACCAGCCGGCCGATTGGTGGGAGGCCCAACTCGTGTCCAATTTTGAGACCCCCGAACAATCCTATTCGCGCCGTGTCTGCAATACCAGGTTGTACAGTCTCGTTTCAGACCTTCGATCAGAACAACGCGAGTTTGTTGTGCTGGCCTTTTACGAAGGGCTGAGTCACGACGAAATCGCCAGGACCACCGGCACTCCCCTGGGCACGGTAAAGACCCGCATCCGGGCTGCATTAGCCGTTTTAAGGGCCGGTATAGCGCGTCTTGGACTCAACCGTCAAGAGTGGCTTCCCGCTCTTGACGGGGATGATCTCCTTCTGTTGTAATAAAAGAGTCGCAAACGTTCCTCGGTAGCTCAATGGTAGAGCATTCGGCTGTTAACCGAAGGGTTGTAGGTTCGAATCCTACCCGGGGAGCCATTTCCTGCAAACTACAATTCTCCAACTGCACACCGCCCCTCACAGCTCGCAAATGCTGCTATTTCGCTTTGAACTCAATTCTTCGTTGTTACTTCCACACGGCCAGCTGCTCCTCCCCCGCCACTAAAAAAATAGCCGGATTGCGCTAATTGATAAAAAGCGGTCTGGCAGACGGCTTCGGCCTAATTCCGCTGCCGAAAAACAGATTGCCCGAGCCGTAGACACGTGAGCAGCCTTCACAATCGCGGTCATTGCCGTCATCCGCTAAAATATAAGGAACCGCATTCAGGAGTATGATAATGTTCCCGGTCATCTGCAATCGCTTTCTCGGATTCGGCCCACCCATTAAAATGCCGCCGCTGCTATCTGCATAGGGCGGGTTTGCAAATGTTCCGCAGCCATACATTATGTTGTTGAACACATTAATCGTGCCACTGCCTTCAGGGCCAGTATTCGTATAGCCCGCAACGTAGATGCAGGACCAGGCACCGCTGCCTTCTGGATTGTTGGGCCCTTTCCCCGCATTCATGATCACGTTGTTATAGATATCTACAGGGCCCCGTGAGGGGTCAACCGTGTAAATGACCATGCCATCGCATTGCGTGTCGTGAATGAAATTATCGTGAATTTTAAGGTCAAACTGATCGTGCCCGGTTGGATCATTCGGGCCACCACCATTGAGCGGAGAAGAGTGAATCTGCAATCCCCTGCACCCGCGAACGTTGGCAATCGTGTTCCAGCCAAAGTCAACATGGTTGCTGTCAGTCGAAAAATAGACGCCGTGATACAACGCCGAAGCGCCCACTTTACCAGTGTCGTGCACGTTGTTCCCATACACTTTGAGATACGTCGAAAGCGAGGTCTCATAGCAGGCCGTGGCTTCGTCACCCTTTGGACAAGTCATGTCGTTTGCGATGACGCGCCATCCCTGCACGTCATAAGTTGTCAGGGCTTCATCTATCCCTCTCAGCTGAAATCCAGCTATTGTCCAGAAACTTTCGCCTTGTCCTTTAGTCCGTATCCCGCTCCCGCATCCGTCAATGTCTCCGATCGTAGCTGTTTCATTCGGATACACCACCAGCGCAATCGGTTTTGCAGCCGTGCCTGCTTTGCCGCCGAGCGTGATACAGGCGCTCCACCCTTCTCCGTCGTCCGTTTTCTGTGCCACCCCGTTACGCGCATAGACCGTGTCACCGGCCTCGATCGAATCCCGTGCCTTCAAAAGCGTTCGCCAGGGGTTCAGAAAGCTGCCGTCCGAACTGTCGTTCCCCGTGGTCGCCACGAAATAAATTCTGCCATTGCGAACCGTGAAAGGTGCTGGATTCGACGTGCCTGCTGCCGTTTTTAAAAGGATGTTCCCACTGGTGCTGTTGCTGCCAAGCTGCACAATGACTTTGGTGTCGCTCCAGGAAACAATTTGTGGCGCTCCGCTTCCAACGCTCACAGAACTGCTACCTCTCGAAACGCCAAATCCTTGGCCATAGATTGTCACAAAGGCGCCTAGATTCCCTTGTCCTCCAGTGTTTGGTCCGCTATCTAGATCCGTGTAGAAAATTTGTGGCAATGCGCCTTGTCCCCGCAAGGCAGATTGCCCGATGATAAGGAAGAAAAAAGCGCACATGCGAATTGTTGTTTCAAGCTTGATTTTCATGGAGTTTCCTTTGTTCAAAGTCTGGTCAGATCCTGCCCTTGAATCGATACCAGATCAGTCCTACCATTTCGTGTAATGATGCTTCGTTCCAGGCAATTGCTTCCCAGGTCGGAGCAAGATCTCCGCTGCGAAAGCTCAATGGGATGTGAAAGCCGCAAGCTGCAGGAACTACTTCAATTCCGAGTTTACGAAAACAAGCCGCCGCTCGAACCATATGGTATGCCTCTGTGACCAACGCAATTTTTCGTATGTGCTTTTCTCGCAGGATGCGGACAGAAAATTCCGCGTTCTCATAAGTGGATGTGGACTTGCCCTCAAGCCACACCAGGTCGCGTGGCACGCCCTCTTTTTCCAGCGCCTCTCCCATCGTAATGGCGTACGCCAATCCCCCGCGGGACCCTCCACCCGTCGCCAGTACCGGAACGGCCCTCCAATGCGTATGCAGCCAGGCGGCATATGCTGTCCGTTCAAAGGTGTCGCTCCCGAGTATTGAGGTTGGCAATGGCGGGTAGGGCGGAAAAACAGCGGATGAGAGCACCACGATCGCCTCGACGTCTTTGTCTTCAGGTGCCTTCTTCTCGTACCGGCTTTCAAATGGCAGCAGCACCAGCCAGGCAAATGGTGGCCATGCCCAGAGAACCAGTGCAAGTACCGAGCCAACTAGGATTCGCCGGCGAGTTCCCGCAGGAACAGACATCGCACTCAAGAATGCGATCCCTAAAAGCAACGTGAGCATCGGTTGTGAGTAGGACATAAAGTGAATTTGGACTACTTGGACAGCAGACGGCGTCTTAGATTCAGGTACTGCTGCCCACCAATCCGCTTGGCCACTCCTTTGATGCCCCACAGGGCCGACTGTTTCCATCGCGGCCAAGCTTCGCCTTTGGCGATTGCCACCACTTCAGCCTCGGTCGTTTGGGCTTGAACAGCGTAGCGCCCAAGGATCAGGCAATCGTCCACAAAAGTTGTGGCGGAGGTCGGCTCGGAGTTGAAAAGCACACGAATTCCCGCCGCCGCCGCACTCTGCCCCACGCGGCGCGAATAATATCCGTCCGCCACCGAAGCCACTTCCACTTTTGTGCCAAGAATTTCACTCAAAGTCTCTAGGCTTTCTCCCCATTCGCGCAGCAGACTATCCCAGGGGAGCTCAGACATTCGACTAGGGTGACTTAAGGTGTGGCTGGCAATCACATGTCCCCGTTCGTGCAAGTCCCGGATTTGGGAGCGGCTCATAAATCCAGGGCGGTCGATCCAGCTGCTTGTGATGAAGAAATGGCCGCGCCAGCCACAGGCCTCAAGCTCCTCGGCAGCACAACTGTACGCGCCCGCTTGTCCATCGTCGAAACTCATGAAAACTGGTACTTGTGTACCCCATTGGCGTGCTTGCTGGATCGTGACTACAGAGTTGGCGGCACTGGTTCGAGCAATCGCCTGCATCTGCCTTCGGAATTCGGCGCGTGAAAGGGAATAGGTGGACGAGGCTCCGCGGGGGTCCGGAAATGCCTGGTCCTTAGGGTCGATGATGTCGTGATAGCCGAGTGTAATTGCGCGCATGCAATGTGTTTTGACGGACCAAACTCCTAAGGTAGTACAACCAAAATACTTAGTAGTACTGCTGTAAAACAGCTCGGGTCCAAGTCTCCTTGAAGTCGGAATAATAGGGTTTAACAGCCACTAAAGCTTCTTGTAAAAAAGTCGATTTCTGTAACACTGACACCGCTTCCATGATCTCAGTTCTTCTGCCCAAGAAATCGTAGAGATTTTGAAGCGTCAGCGAATGTTCATTTTGCTGCAAAACAGATGGGTTTCTTAAACCCACGATGACAAGGAAATTATTACAAAAGCATGCTCTCACTATCCGGCAGCTCAACATTACGAAGATTGGGGCTACTCGCAATCTTTCCGGCCGTACTTTTTGCCCAGGCCAATGCACCGCGCATCTACTACACTGACATCGACAGCGGGCCGAACACTGGAGGC
>JANXLY010000114.1 GCA_025354885.1 Acidobacteriota bacterium
CCCCGGATCGCTTCGATCGCTACCCGGGCTTTGAAATTCGGACTGTACTTTTTTCTCGTCGTCGTCATCGACCTCTCCTTGGTTTTTGACTTCGTCGAATCTTAGCTTATTGCCTGGTCTGAATTCCTGGGACCACTATAGGATAAGCTTTCATGGATTTCAATCTGGTCGATCGGCGGACTCAGGCCCAAGTTTGTTTCCCTGCAATTGGCCCGCAACTATCTCTTCGTCATGCAGAACATGTCGCTCCCCTCTGACGATGCGGAGAACTTCATCAACGTGTCTAAGAATCTCCTTGAGAGCACTTATAAGTTGACTTATCCTGACGAACAGGATGTAAATCCAGATTTGCTCAAAGACCTGGAGAATTCTGCCCAGGCCTTATGCCAGCGTTTTGCCGCAAATTTGCAGCACGAGTGGGAAAAATCTCGGCTCGAGGGCTGGCGTAGTGCGAGCTTCGATTACGCAACCATTGAAAAGCGCGAGAAGCTGGATCCTCTTGGCTTCAGCGGCGGCGCAAGAAATCCGGGAGCAACTTGGACCCCCCTCCAAAAAATGCTGGAGGAATTTGTCGCCCTAATGTACAGCAGCTACATCCGCTACGTCTTCATGCAGCTTCGCAATCTGGCCGGTTCCATGGCAGTTTCTGCTTCGATGCTTTTCCTCGCGCTTCATGCCTATCCCTTTCATCCTCAAGGCGCACTCCTCAACGCCATCACCTTCTTGTTCGTCTGCCTCGCCACTGTATTCGTTGTCGTGTTCTATCAGATGGACAAAGACCCCTTGTTGAGCCGTCTCTCAGACACGCAATCCGGCAAGCTCGACGCCGGCTTCGCCAAACGCTTGCTCCAGTTCGGCCTCCTGCCCACTTTGACCTTCCTGGTTAGCCAGGTTCCAGAACTTAGTGAAGCGCTCTTGAAAGTTCTCGAATTCATACCCGGACTGCCCAAGTAAATTGCCTCTGCACCAGAATTTGCACTACGAAAGAAGTTCCATTCAATATGCTGCGAATATTTGGAATACGGTTACAATCATCCTCAGTATGGCTAGCATCAAAAAATCGGTCGGCTTCAAGGGCGACAATCAATCGCCTGATGTAGTTGTTGTACAAACCCTGCTGAATGAGTGCGTTGGTCTGTTGATGCCACGTATCCCCCAACCCGTCACCGGCTTTTGCGACCTTAACACGATTGAAGTCATCAAGGACTTTCAGCTCCGGGTCGTCAAATCGAAGTCGCCTGATGGGCGCGTGGATCCGGGGGGGCGCACCCTCGAAGCCTTGAATACAGTCGCATCCGGCAAGCCTTATTTCCCCAAGACAGCCGGCGCTCCCAGTTCCAGTCCGGGTAAGAAATTCACCGATAGCGCTAACGAAGTTGTCACCCAGCGGACTACTCCTTCAGCAGGCGAAGTTGTCGCTTTACTGAAGCGCAATTGGACAGAATTGACCGAGGCCGGCGCAAGGACGCTCACTGCTCAATTCATGCATGAGACCGGTGGCGGCCAGTTTTGCTTTAATTGGAATTTAGGCAACGTGAAGTCCGGCGCGAATGAATTGCACATGTATCTAAAGGGCGTTTGGGAAGTCGATTCACCGGATCAGGCCAATGCTCAAGTTGCAAAATCGGGTGGGCGCGGTCGCATCGCCACAGCAGAAGAAATCAAGAAACACGGCTGGTCCTGTCCTGAGGGCAAGAATGTAGTTGTCTTTGATCCTCCACACCCTCAGTGCCGGTTTCGTGCCTACACTTCTCTTCAGGAAGGTGCTCAAAAATGGATGGGTCACCATAAAAATATTGCAGCAAAAAATCCGAAATACATCACCGAAGTGAATAGTGGAGATTGCGCCGCAGTTGCCAAGAGTTTGAAGAAAGTTGGCTACTATACCGGCGGAGAAGCCGACTATGCGCGAAGCATGACTTCTCAAAAAGCGAAGATAGACAAGAGTCTAGGACCCGCCTAGCCTTTCTGGTAAAGAGAAAACATTGTGCGCCATCTATTGATTTCACTAACCCTCGTTCTTTGCGCTTGCTCCACCCCTTCCGGCGTTTCCTCAAATCGCCGCGAGAGCGAAGCAAACCCTCAGCCCAGCTCTCCACCACTTTCGTCCTCCGCTGCGAAACAAAGTATCGAATCCGCCTCGCGCGGTGAAGCCTATGCTTTGCGTCTCAGCTCTGAAACTCTGGAGTTTTGTGATGAGGATGCTTCACACGCGCTCGATCTTAAGTCCGGGCTTTTGCGCCCGGCTAAAGCTGCCTGTCCAAAGAAAGAAGAGGCCAACACCGCCTGCAGCGGCCTCGCTGGCGATCCCTCCGTGCGCTCCATTCCAAATCAGCCGGATGAAATCATAGATCTCAAAGGAAGCTCCTATCCACTCAAAGGTCGGGTGCAGGATTGTGTCGCGGACGGGTCTTTACTCGCGATCATCACGAACTCTAGCCTCTTTTGGATTGACCCGGCGAATCCGGTTCCACACGAAGTTCCGTCGTCTGGTGGAGACCGTGTAGCCCTTGGTGCGGGCTGGATCGCCTGGACTCAAGGCACTCGAATCTTCGCCAAACCAATCCGCTGATCGCCTTGGCTTTGCTCGTCGACCGAAGCGTCGCTATCTACTTACATCGCCAATAGTGAAATCAGCCCATACCGCGCAGCGGGCAAAACGAGAGAGCTACTTCAATTGCGACTTGCAAGGCGAGGCAACTGACATGGTCAACAAAATTGTCATTCCGTACCCGCAAATCAAAGCAAAGTGATTGAATGTATACTTGCAAGGCACTCGGTATCAAATGGAGATCTCGGGCGAGTGTGATTGCGGAGAAGGAGATGTCGATATGCGTCAAACACCAAAAGCTGGCCTTGCCTTAACTGCCTGTCTGGTGCTCTGCGGTCAGACGGATTGGCCTTCCTTCGGCAACGATCCAGGCGCAATGCGCTATTCACCGCTCAAGCAGATTCACACGGGAAACGTACACCACCTGCAGCCGGCTTGGTCGTATCGCTTAGGCAAACCGGGATCAGAGGCAGTGCCGGTAATCGTCAACGGCGTGATGTATGTAAACGCTCCCGATGGCGTCTACGCGCTGGTTCCCGAAACCGGCGATCTGCTCTGGAAATACGAAACATCCCCTCTGGCAATTCGCGGCTTGGCCTATTGGCCCGGCACTGGCGGGTTGCATTCGCGTCTCTTCACCGGCAATGGGCATCAGTTGCTCGCTCTCGATACTACGACCGGCAAGCCCGCTCCGGGCTTTGGCAACGAAGGCCGTGTCGACCTGAAAAAGGACATGCTGGGCGACCTCCCCGATGCGCGCTACGCGCTGCAATCGCCGCCCGCCGTCTTCGGCGACGTCATCATCACCGGCAGCAGCAATGGCGAGAATCTCCCAACTCGCGGAGCCTACGGGGATATTCGAGGCTGGGATGCAAAAACCGGTAAACTTCTGTGGACCTTCCATACGGTGCCTCGCCCGGGTGAACCCGGCGCGGAAACCTGGCCGAAGGATGCCTGGAAGAACAGGTCAGGCACAAACGTCTGGGGTTTCTTTACTGTCGACGTGAAGCGTGGGATTGTCTATGCCCCACTCGGTTCACCGACTTCTGATTTTTACGGCGCAGATCGAGTGGGCGATAACCTGTACGGGAATTCATTGCTGGCCCTCGATGCGCGCACGGGCAAGAAGTTGTGGTACCAGCAGTTGGTGCATCACGATATCTGGGATTATGACCCGGCCGCCCCGCCAGCTTTGTTCGACATCAGGCGAGGCGGGCGCGTGATTCCAGCTGTGGCCCAGATCACCAAGACGGGATTGCTCTTTGTGTTTGACCGCACAACCGGCGTACCCGTTTACGGCATGGAAGAGCGCGAAGTGCCGCAGACCATTGTTCCAGGCGAGGCGACTTCAAAAACGCAGCCCTTTCCTTTGAAGCCTCCACCACTGGGCAAGAATACTTTTCGCATCGATGAGATGTATGACCGCTCCCCCGACCACGCACGCTTTTGCACGGAATTGTTTGAAGCAAATCAGATGAAAATTGGTGGGCCCTACACGCCCCTGCCTTTGCAAGGCAACGCGTTGTTTTTTCCCAGCACCCTGGGCGGGGGGAATTGGGGTGGCGTTTCGATTGATCCCGCACTGGGCCTGCTTTTTGTGAACGTCATGCACATCGGGCAGTGGGGGCACATGGAGAAGAAAGGCGACGACTACGTGCGGGCTTCGGCCTATGGAACCTACGCTCGCTTCTGGAATCGGGATACTCTCATCCCCTGCCAGAACCCGCCTTTCGGCGAAATGATCGCTGTAGACCTAGCAACTGGCGACATTGCCTGGCGATCGGTGTTGGGCCGAATTGAAGCACTCGAGGCGATTGGCGTGCGCAATACAGGCACACTGAACATGGGTGGCAGCATTGCAACCGCTGGCGGACTGGTCTTCATCGGAGCAACCAATGATTCGCGATTCCGGGCTTTCGATTCGAAGACTGGAAAGCTGGTTTGGGAAACCAAAATTGAAGCGAGCGCACATACCAGTCCCATGACCTATCTGGGACGCGATGGGCGGCAATACGTGGCAGTGATGGCAGCAGGGGGCGGCGGCTTTCTCGGTGGTGGATCGAGCAACACCCTGGTCGCATATGCGCTGCCGGATGTGTCGCGAAAGCCGTTGCCGACTACTGTGACGAAGGCGATTTCCGACGCTGCCGCCGCGCGCAAAGGCCTGCCCACGGTGGGCGCATTTGTGCCCATTGCTTTGCCGGCGGGCGGCGACAAGCGATTGCTCGAAAAGACCTGCGGTACTGGATGCCACTCAATTGAAGTCGTGACCAGCCAACGAATGAACACGCAGAAGTGGACCGAGCTCGTGCAGAATATGGTCGCCCGTGGAGCGCAGGCGAACGATCAGGAAGTCAAAATCATTTCCGACTATCTGGCGAAGTCACTAGGGCAGTGACAGCGTCGTCAAACCAATCCGTATCTGTGTGAAGCTACGTGATATCGTGATCCTGAGCGGTCACTATGAAATTTCTTCTTGCGACGATCATCTGGACGGCAGCCCTCTGTACCGCCGCCGACACTTCTGCCAAGCCCACCTTCACAAAGGACATCGCTCCCATCCTCTACGAGCGTTGCGCCCACTGCCACCGCAGCGGCGATATCGCCCCCATGCCGCTGCTCACCTACGAGCAAGTGCGCCCCTGGAGCGCGGCCATCAAACAGTCAGTCGCTCAGCGCCGCATGCCGCCCTGGTTTGCCGATCCGCACTACGGTAAATTCCGCAATGATCGCCGCCTCACAGAAACCCAAATTGCCACCGTCACCGACTGGGTCAATGCCGGTTCCCCAAAGGGCGACGACAAAGACATGCCGCCCCTTCCTTCCTTCACCGAAGGTTGGTCCTTCAATCGGCCACCCGACCTCATCATCGAAATGCCGCTCGAAGTAAAGGTTCAGGCCAAGGGCGTCCTCGACCTGCAGAACTACTACGTCAAAGTCCCGTTCACCGAAGAGACCTTTGTCGAAGCCGTTGAACTCCGCCCCGGCAACCGTCGCGTCGTCCACCATTCCATCGTCAACATTGCAGAAATCCCCGAAGCTCTCGAACCCAAAGCCCTGCTCACCGGCGAGAAGCACGGCCGCATCCTGTGGAAGCTCATTGGCCAGGCCCCGGGCAAGGGCGCCGAGTCCCATTTGCCGGGAGTTGCCAAGCGCATCATGCCCGGCACTTACTTCGAATTCAACATGCACTACACTCCTACAGGCAAAGAGGAGACCGACCGCACCAAGATGGGCATCTGGTTTTCAAAAGAGAAAATTCACCACGAGGTGATCACTACTTTGGCGGCAAGCGAAATCTACCGCGAGGGCAAACAGATTGCCCGCGCCGACCTCCCTAACATTCCAGCGAACGCCGACAACTGGCCCATTGTCGGCATTATGCGCGTCCCCGACGACATCACCATTTACTCTCTGTCGCCTCACATGCACTTCCGCGGCAAGGACATGCAGTACAGCGTCAAATACCCTGACGGTCGCGATGAAGTGCTGCTCAACGTACCGAAGTATAACTACGAATGGCAGCTGAATTACGAGTTCGCTACGCCGCCCAAAATCCCCGCCGGCAGCGTGATCACCGTTCGGGCACATTACGACAATTCACCCAACAATCCCAAAAACCCCACACCCGATCAAGAGGTTGTTTGGGGACAACAAAGTTGGAACGAAATGTTTGTGCCCTGGATCGAGTACTCGGTCGACAAGAACAATCTCCTCGCCACTCCACGCGCCGCTCGCTAGTTCCATGACCACTGGAATGCGTTCGTTTGCGATACCGAACCGCGACCGTGAGGGAGTCGGTCTTCGCGGTCGAAGCACTATCAGCCACAGCGTTCCCATCAGTGGCATTTTGTGAAATAATACGCAACCATGCACCGAACTTTCACTCTGCCACTGTGCTTGCTTGCGGCAATCTCCATCAGCGTAGCCGCCCCCACAGTTCAGCTTGTCATCGAACGCCCCTCCCCGCAACTCGTCGGGACGATCATCGGCATCTCAGCAATTGCTAAAGACGAAGGCGAGGCGCAGAAGTACATGCCATTACTTCGTTATCGCCTCAGTGCTGCTGGCGCAGACGGCACCTTCCACATTGTGAGTGACTTCAGCCGTCAATCCAACTTCGCTTGGCGGCCCGACTTGTACGAGTACGAGGCGCGCATCAAAGTAACGGTGCTGAACACCAAGACCAAACTGACAGCTGACGCGGAACTTCCATTTCGCATCACCCCGCGCCTGACCGGACAAACTCCCGTCGCTCTCCATACCTCTCACCCTTTGGTCGCACTCTACAGCTTTCCCGCTTGTCCGGACGGCAGCCAATTCCGGGTCGCCTACCAGAGACAAGGCGAGACCACAATACGCCGCACCGGGCTCAGTCCATGCAGCCCTTCGCACACTAACAACTTATACGTCGCCGGCATGCGCCCCGACTCAGACTATACACTCCGCACTGAGGTCCTCCGCAATACAGACCTCAAGTCGACGGGCCCTGCAACAACCTTCCGCACCGGCCTGGTAGACGACACCTTCGGACAGTTCAGTGTAGCCGTCCCTCCGACAGACGAAGCAAGCAAGGCCGAGCCTTTCGTCTTGTTCGTCTCCCCCGGACGCCCGAACATGGCTTCCTTCGCTACTGACACGGAGGGGAACCTCGTGTGGTACCTTCCTTCCTCAGATCGAAGCGTCACCCGCATGCTCAGCGGTGGGCGCTTCCTCGTCTTCGGCACAACCCAGCCAAACTTGCGGATGGTTACGGTCGCCCAAGTGGATCTCTTGGGACACACCCTCAAAGAAACTAACATGCCCCGTATCGCCGAGCAACTCGAGACGATGGGCATCAAATCGGTCTGTAAGCCAAATGGACAACAATGCGTCTCCGGCTTTCACCACGACGCGATCGCCCTGCCCAACGGGCACATCATCGCCGTCGCTTCTATGGAACGCGTTATCCCCTCCGGTGCCCAGGGCTCTGACGATCCGGTGAACATCGCCGGAACCATCCTCATCGATCTCGACGAAGAGATGCAGGTGAAGTGGTTCTGGAATTCCTTCGACCACCTCGACCTGAAACGAAAAGCCAAAAACGACAGCAAGTGCCAATCACCGATGGGCAATATGGCCTGTGCACCTGTCTTCCTCACTCCCGCCGCCAACGACTGGCTTCACGGCAATGGAGTTTCCTACACCCGTCAGGACGGCAATCTGACCCTCTCGATGCCAGAACAGGATTGGGTCATCAAGATCGACTACGACCATGGCAAGGGCAGCGGAAAGGTTCTCTGGCGTCTCGGCGATGAAGGCGACTTTAAAGCCGAGTCTACCGATCCCAAACCTTGGTTCTCTTATCAGCACGACGCTGCGTTTGAACCCCCAGGTTCAAACATGCTCGTACTGTTCGACAACGGCCAGCGGCGCAAAGAAAAGCCGCCAGAGAATGTCAAAGACAGTGATAAAGACAAGGCGAAACCGAAAGACCCTCATTCACGCGGACAAGTCTGGCGCATCGACGAGCAGGCGAAAACCGCAACTCTGGTCACCAACGCCAACCTCGGCCTCTATGCGCCGGTGATGGGATCCGCACACCGTTTGAGCAATGGCAATTATCACTTCACTGCCGGCTCGCCACGTATCGATGACATCGTAAAGTCCCAGGCCATCGAAGTCACACCGCAGGGCAAAATCGTATTCGTGTTAGAAACTCCGCGAACCACCACTTACAGAAGCAACCGCGTGGCTGACCTCTACACTCCACCTAATCGCTAACGACTGGATTTCACGACCTCGAACTCGCCTTAGCAATACCGAACCGCGACCGTAAGGGAGTCGGTCTTGGCATGCCGGCAGCCGATTCCGCTGCCTTAGCAATACCGAACCGCGACCGTAAGGGAGTCGGTCTTGGCGGTCAAAGTACTTGGAGCTTCAATTCTCAAATAGCCGCCTCTCCAACCCTCCAGCGTCACAACCCTATCGCCCAAATTCAAAACGTCAACCGCATTTGCAATTCCAGTCGCCGGTTGTTGGCGTTCTCTGAAAAAATTGCATTCCCGGAGCCTGCGGGCTGATTCGCCTGACCGAAGAGCGGCGATGTGATGTTGCCGATAATCGAGCCCGGATTATTGTGATTGGTGAGATTGCGAATTTGCATCGAGATAACCAGGCTGTAACGGCGGTTTGCTTTGGCGGCACCACTACTCGAATCACCACTTGAGAACGGACCGCCCGTTCCTCCGGAGTTCGCTCCGCCGCCAGCTCCCCCGGACACACCGCCGGGATTGGTCGACATAGGAGCACGCCCTTCGCGCGAACCGAAAGTGAAGCTTCTGCCGATGCGCAAGTTCACCATAATCTGGCCGGGCCCGCGCCCAAAATTGCGCGGCAGCACTTCCTGCCCTGGCACGGGATTCGGGTCGAGAAGTCCATACGGGGTTTGCACCACTCCCGGTTTGCCTGGATCGGTAGCGATGCCAGGCCTTGCATTGAAAAGCGTGTCGCCGTAGATGTCCCGGCCCACGGTTAAGTCAAAAGGCGGTCCTGTATTCGCGGTGATGAGAGGGTTGAAACGGATTCCCCATTTGCTGGTGATAGTGCCTCCCAGGGTCATGCGGTGGCGCAGGTCAATAGCAGCATGTCCGTACTCGCCTTCCATGCTGTAGGGCTTCGCGGGAAATGTCCCCAGTCCGTCCGTATTGCTCATCGCCACGCCGTAACCGTAGCTCCCGGTGAGCGAGAGTTTCTTGTTCACATTCGAGTTCACATTCAGAATCAATTGATTCTGAATGTATAGACCGGAGGAGTCCATCAGGACGACCAGCCCCGGCCTTCCAAGTGGGTACACTCCGCTGCCAGGACGATTTGGGTCAAACGTGCCGGGAAGCGGGGCATTGGGCGCCAGAGACCGAAACAGGTGCAATCCATGAGAGTTTGCGTAAGTGATCGCAACAGTCGTGCCAAACGCGATCTGCCGCTCGAAGCTCACAGCGGATTGCATCAGATAGGGAGAGCGCAGCGTCGAACTGATTTTCTGGATTGTGCTGGAGGGCAGAGTGCCGGGCAGGGAACTGACTGGCGGCACTCGGGGAAAAAAATCAGGGTTGGCGACAAAGTACTGCTGCTGAACGCTGCCATCGTAGCGCTCCGCAGTCAGAACATTGCCCAGACTGAATCGTTCATAGAACATTCCAAAACCGGCACGAAAAACACTCTTCGGTTGGGACTTGCCAGAGCGTCCCCTAGGAGCCCAGGCGACACCGATTCGAGGAGCAAAATCAGTCCAGTCGTGAATGTTGGTCTGCGTTTCATACCGCACGCCCAGGCTCAACGTGAGATTCGGTCGCAGCTTCCAGTCATCGCCGGCAAACAGCCCCGCATCCATTTGACTGCCTGCGATACTAGCGGCTCCCGAATTGATGCTGAACTGCGAAGCACCGCCTCCCAATTGCCGAATTTGTCCTGGCGTGAGGCCGGCCTGCTGGTAGTAAAGCGTGCGGCGATAACTTTCAATCGAACTGATATTTGACATCACTGGCTTTCCGGAGGGGTCGAGAATGGGCCGAAACTGAGCATCCAATTCTGGAGCCAGCAATCCGGAAAAGCTGAAGCTGCCGCCGTAGTTCTGAGGGGATACGCTGGTCTCGGTGGTGGCTCGAATGCGGGTACCGAACCGGAAGGTATGCAATCCGTGCACTACGGTGGTGTTGTTCTGCCCTTCAAAGTTGTTCTGCAAATTCGTGGAGCGGCCGATCGGGTTGCTACCACCGTTAAAGGCACCAAGCACCTGCACCGCATAACCAGGCATGTTGGCCTGCGCGACAGTGGACGGACGGAAATACTGAAACCGGGTTTCATTGATGATTCTGGAATTGATCACCGCGGTCTCTGTCACCTGCAGTGTGTGGGCCAGCGCATCGTGATGATAGCCGCGCGACTCAAGGTTGAATCCCCCTGTTCCCGCATTGCGAACGATATCGCGATTGTAAGAATATCGAACGCTCATGGTGTGATTCGTGCTGAGTTGATAATCTACCCGAGGCGTAACGGCACTTCGCCGGAGTTCAGCTACCGGCGTAGCAGTGTAAGGCTTGATTGCAAAGCTCACGGGATCCACAATCACTGCATTCACGACGTTGCCGTTATCCACCCATTCCCGCATGAAGATCAGGTTGAAAGAAGCATGTTTTCCCAGTGCTCCACTCACCATCTCACGGAGTTCGTGCAAGTGAAAATGGGCCTTCTGCTCCGCATAGGGGTTCCGCGAGTTCCATTTGTCGGTTGCGAAGTTATACCCGAAGTCGGCGTGGAATTTGTCGGTTCCGGGTTTGGTAAAGATCTCGATTCTACCGAATCCCAACCTGTCATACTCCGGCGAGAACGGATTCTGGTTGATACGGATTTCACGGATGGAACTCTTCGAAGGCAATTCTCCGCCGCTGAATCCGTCGATGAAGATGGCCCCACCGTTTGGCCCGGCTGCTGGACCAGCTAACGCTTGGAGATCAGCCGCCAGGTCGTTCGGGTTATCCGAGAGCGCATCGAGGTCGCTTCCCTGCAAAACGACCGCGCTCGCATTGGCAGATGCTTCGGTGCTGAGGCTAAGTGTGCCGTTTTCCTGCACCGTCACCTCCTGCTTCTCTGCAAGAACGGTCAGCACAAGATTCACGGTCTGCGAGTTGGCACCAATCTTCACTGGCAGCGATTGACGAAGCACCAGTTGCGCGGCGGAGGCTCGAAGAATGTAGTCGCCCGCAGGCAAATCGACAAAAACATAGCTGCCGTCAACCTTTGTCTTCGTAGTCTTCACGCCGTCCGGGCCTTTGAGTTGAACGATTGCAGCTGGGACTACTGCGCCGCTCTCATCGCTGACCTGCCCGCGAAGCATCGCTCTCTGAGCCAGGGCGGGCACCGCCGACAGGGCAATCAGTGCAACCACGAAGCAGCGGACAAAATTTACAATCATTTCCCTCACAATCTTTCAGTATCCCAATGAATCCCGGGCATTCGTGAAAAGCTGGTCCGGCGCAAACAATTTTCTGAATCGCCCTGCAAATCTCCCAAGTCCTAGGAACCGAAACCGAACCGCGACCGTAAGGAAGCGTTCTTCAAACGCGCCCGAAACCGAACCGCGACCGTAAGGAAGCGTTCTTCAAACGCGCCCGAAACCGAACCGCGACCATAAGGAAGCGTTCTTCAAA
>JANXLY010000127.1 GCA_025354885.1 Acidobacteriota bacterium
TTCATAAAGCGCCCGATCCAGGCCGCCCTCCTCGTACCGGTGGGCTATCGACCGGACAGCTTTGGCTGTCAGCTTCTTCAAAAAGAGCGCTATGTCGGGCGCTGTCGCGCCATCGGACAGATGAAGCAGCGTCAGCGCGCGAAGTACAACTCGCACTGGCTGAACTCCCGTGCTCAGCAGTTCGTCGAGGGACTGGCGGTCTTTCCGCGAAACGGAGATCCTTAGAGGACGGCGAGCCATACCCCAGGATAATCCGAAACATATCTGATTACAAATGTTTTTATCAAACCGTTTTAGGCGGTCGAAGACCTAGTGAATGATCCCGGCTACCAGCCGGGCGGCGGATTCAAATACGGGCAAGAACAAGAAGGATGCCGCCATCGAGCGCAAGCGGCTCTCCAAGATCATTGAAGACCTGGTTCTCTGGGAAAATACAGACAACGAAGCGGTTCTAGAAAAAGCGCGAGCGGAGATCCGCCGGTCTTGGCGCGAAGTTTGCGAATTGAATAAGGACCACCCCCGAGCGGCCGAGCTTTTCAGTGCTGAACGGCTCCCCGCGTTACACGATCCTTTCGCCGGGGGCGGATCGATTCCGCTTGAGCCTCAGCGCCTCGGTCTGGAATCTTACGCCTCAGATCTTAACCCGGTAGCCGTACTTATAATCAAATCGATGATGGAGATCCCGCCAAAGTTGAGAGGGCGGGGTCCTGTAGGCCCGGCGTTGCCATCAACTCGGACCCTCGGGTTGCCGACCGCATGGCCTGGTTCGACTAGTCGAAAGTATGTCGGCAGCCAATTCAAACTCAATAGCGAGCGCCAGATAGCGCGCCGGCGTCAGCCTGACCTCGACATAGCTTTCGGGCTTTTGCAGCGCGAGCGTCCGGCCAAATCCACAAATAGCCATTACGATGCCGACAGCTATTACGAGAGCTCCAGTCGCTTCCACGCCCAGCCGCAGCCACTGCACAACGCTGATAACGACGTTTTCGATTCGCCTGCATAAGAATGATTCCCGCCGCCTTAGTGATGCTTGTAGTAGCCAACGCCGCGGATGTCGTTCCAGGATGTCGTCTGGTGGCAGCGATAGCACTGGTTCACCTGAGCCGCACCGCAGCATGCAGTCACCTGCACGTCCTCCTGACGGGCGATCTTCTTCGAAATCATGTCGAAATGCATCATATAGTGGCTCGGCGGAGCCTGATGGCACTGTGCGCAGTTTGTTGAACGCGGAGAGGGATGGCGGAACTCCGCAACCGTCCATTTGGTCAGCGTGTGGCACTGCGCGCAGTCCTTGCTCATCAGTCCAAGATGCCGATCTTTGGTGGCGTGGCATCCTGCACAGTTGAGAGATTCCCGCGCGGAACTGTCGTCGAGTTGGGCGGGGACCCGAATACGCAACCACGTCTCAAGCGATCTGATCGTGTCGGCGCTGGCGGCGTCCGTCTTGGACAGGCGTGCCAGAGTGCGTGCGCCGACTTTGGCGAGTTCCACATGGTCCATCGCAATTACGGTGGCATTAGTACGCTGATGCTCGAAATGGCATGCTGCACACTCTCCGATGCTTGCGTGGAATGCGGTTGGCTGTCGGCCGAGCAGTGGTTCGTCGTTCGCGTGGCAAGCCGTGCACTTCGCGACCGTTACGCCGAGGTTGGTCACATGGCACGATTCGCATCTGTTGGCGAGGTATGCGTGGCCCGCAGATAGCGGTCCCGGACTTATGAACTGTTTCAACGCCGACGATGCCAGTGTAAAGCGCGCCACCGCGAACGACCCACCGGTGACAACAAGAACGACCAGACCGGACCAAAACAAGGCCGTTTTCATCGCAGCCACCTCAGTCCGAAGTAGATCCCTGCGCCGATGTGGAGCAAGAGCAGCAGACAGAGGACGACGGAAAGGACGATGTGCACCTTCAGAGACCAGCCGAACCAGCGTTTGAATAGATCATGCGTTCGGATCGCGTATTCCAGATCCGCCACTCCTTCGGCATTGCGTATGACTTCACCGGCCGGCCCCCAAAACGCAACCTCGATTCCTAAAGATCCGAAGGCCGACACAAGTAGGGGTACCTTCGGAAGGCCCCTCATTTCAACGGGAGAGTTTTCGAGTACGCCCCATGAGCTGTCCAAATCTCCCCTCGCGGTTTGCAACAGCAGCAATTTGTCTTTGATTTCGCTGTTGACAAAAGTGAGGAGATAGCGGACCCCAAACCCGCTGACGACGACGAGGAGCAACACTGCCGTCAACGAAATTCCCAGGACGCTGTCGAACCTGTGGCCGGTGTGAATGAGCGCGAATAGAGGACCGAGGATTCCAGCGTAAACGTGCAGGCTAAGCAACGTCTGCAGCGAAATGTGGGCAGTGATTCGGTCGTGCAAAAAGGGGATTCGCTTGGCGATCGGGTATGCGACTGGTACCAGCATGAGCGCGGCACCGGTGATCCCGAATACTGCTCCCCAACCGCTGCCTGGAAACCGTGGCGAGCGGTGCACGAAAAAGCCGAGCCATGCGATCAGCAGGACGCAGAAGATACCACCAACGACGATGCCTTGACGCTCTTTCATGGCTAGGCCTCCACCGCAACGTCGCCCTTAGGCTTCGCCTGGCAGGCGAGAATGGTGCCGTTTTTCTTGTCGTCGTCATCGAGAGCGTCCTGCACCGCCATCTCGACTTCGCCGGACGTCATCTTCACTTTGCACACGCCGCACGTGCCGACGCGGCATGAGAATTCGATTCCGATGGAGAGTTCCTCGGAGAGCTCCAGAATTGTCTGATCCGCATGAATTTTGGCCGACTTATTGTTCGTGGAAAATGTGACCAGTGGCCCCGTCGCGGGCGCAGACGGTTTGGCGGTTGTGCGATCCGCGGCCGGGGCTGGCTTGACGGCACCGAATGCCTCAGTTTTCAGGCTGTCCGAAGGAACGCCCAGATCGGTGAGGATGGTCCTGACCGTATCCATGAACGATGGCGGTCCACAGACGTGGATTCGGCGAGATGCAAGGCCGGGAACTGCCTGAGTGAGGAATTCCCTCGTGATGCGGCCGCGGGAACCTTTCCAGTCCGTCCCTTCCGGCTTGGAGATCGTAACCGCGACGAGCAACTTTGGGTTCCGTCGCTCAAGCATCGCGAGTTCATTGGCAAAAATGAAATCTGCCGGAGTGCGGCAAGTGTAGATGAAGAAGATTTCTCCGCCCCACAACTGCGCCGTTAGATAACGAGCGATGCTCATCATCGGGGTAATGCCCACGCCGCCAGAAAGCAGAACGATACTGTCGGCTTCTGTTCCTGTAAACGTGAATTTCCCTGCCGGGCCTCCCGCTTCAATCAGTTCACCGACCTTCACCAGATCGTCAATGTGACGGGAGACCGCGCCCCGTGGCTCACGACGAACGGTCAGGTCGACGTATTCGCGCTGAGTTGGAGAGGAGGATATGGAGTACGAGCGGTTCATTCTCGCACCGCCAATCCAAAACGCGACGTTGAGGAACTGACCGGGAACAAATGTGAATGGGAGAAATCTGTCACTGGACGTGGGCACGAGATGAAACGTTTTCACGCCAGGGGCCTCGGTCACGATGCTGGCCACCCGAAGCTGCCCCCGCCAATTCGCCGTCATAAGGGGTGATGGGGCCGTTTTGGCTAGTTCCTTTTCCGCTCGGAACCAATCAAGGTCGGGAGAGCCAATAGGCTTCTCCCTCGCCTGCCAGAGCTCGCCGGCACGTGCGGCAACGGTGTCGGCACCTCCTTCGCGCGACGCGACAGGTGCGTCGGGCGCGGGAAGAGAGCCTTCCGCACCAGGTGGCGTGGGTGTCTTAGGCATTAGCGGTAGCAGGGGTGGGGGATGTTGGCGGTCCTGGTTTTCCGGCGAGCTCCGGTGCCGATCCTGGCGCCGGTTTCGCATCGGGTCCAAGACGCCCGAAGAGAGCTGCGGCCCGCCGCATCTTGAAGAAGTACATGACGAGCATCGAGAGTCCGAACAGAATGAGTAGCGCCATTGTGAAGAGGTGAAATGGCGTTACACCGAAGAGAGTGCGAGGCTCATCGGATCGGGGCGAGGCCAGGTTCATCTCACGTTTGAACCAGTCGAGCGCCAAGTTCCGGGGCGCTGTACCTTCGGCAAGGGCTCTTCGTGCAGCGACCCCCGCTTCGAACTCAGCCAAGCCCTCCCGCATCTGCTCCGTCGCCTGCTGCATGGCGGGGTAGTTTTCGTTCGACGTGGAATCGGAAAGCTTCGCGAGCCCGGAAGACAACGCGGCCGAACCGGCTTTCATACGGTCCTGCGCCAGTTGCTCGATTCTTGCGCGCTCCTCAGGCGTCACCCCGTCCGGCAAGGCCATCAGCGTCGGATAGATCTCTTTAGCTGGAGGCCCGCCCATTTGCTTCATCATTTCGCCCATTTCGGCACCCATCCCGCCAGCCGGTGCCGCTCCTGGCGGGTTGCCAGCCATGCCTGCCGATGCAGCCGGTGCTGTCATTTGACCGCCCGACGTCATCTGGCCTGCGGCTGGCGGGGCCTGATCGGTTGCCGGCGGCATCGCGGCTGCTCCCGGATCAGGATGATGTCCCAAGTGTCCGCCTGGAGGGGCTGCCTGGGCGTACGCAGGTCTTGCATACGCTGAAACAAGCAGTACGGCAGCGATCATGAGTGGCCGGAAACAAATCTTCATGGGCTGCAACCTCAGACTTCAAGAACGCGATTCATGGTCCCGAATTCGTTCATGACGCAATGGGTGCAATGAACGCTTTCGGATGTGCATTCTGGTTCACAGCACCACTCGCCGTCCACCACGAATTTATATTCGTAGCGTCCGGGAGCAAGTGGCAGTGACGCGCTCCATTGGCCGTCTTCGCCCTTTTTCATGGGCGTGGCCGTTGGGCTCCAGCCATTGAACGACCCCGCCAGAAAGACGGCCATTGCGGTATCGGAATGGCAGGCAAGCTCTGTGTTATGGCTTTGGGGAATGACTGCGTGGCTGGGTTTTGGGAATGACATTGTCGTGATCTCCTTTATCTGAAGACTATTTCTTCGGAGTAGCCATCGTTCCGAGCAGCGCCTGCTGCTGATCATGAGTGAGAACTTTGCTTGCCTCGCTCACGGCCTGGATGAAGTTCATTCGCTGTTCACCGCGAAGCTTCTCGATCTCGCCGACTTTGGCCTGAACTTTGGCACTGTCGAGCTGGTCGGCGCCAGTCAGGGTGTACAGCTCTTGCTCGCCCTGGTCGATCCTGCGCTGCTCGGAAGCGCGGTCAAGCATCGCTTTCTCTTTCAAACGATTGAGCGTCAGTTTCTGGTCCGCAGTTAAGGTAATATGCTGCGAATGGTTCAGGAAAAAACCGTTGGAGCCGATGTGATAGAGATGTGAGGCGCCAGCCTGGCCAGGCATTGCGGAAGAAGGGCTGTTCATACCTGCCATTGCGCCGGCAGTGGGGGGCGTGGCGGCAGGCATAGGAGAACCCATTTCGCCCATACAGCACATCCCCATCGCCGCGGCCGGTGCAGTTGACATGGCGCTCTTACCGCCCATTGGCATTCCGTCCATCATGCCCATGCCTGGGGACATCGGTGCATTCCCGGCAGCCGGAGGCATTGCGCCCATCTCACCCTGATCGTCCTTCATGGCCATGCCCGCCTTTGGAGCCATGCCAGCCTTTGGGGCCATGCCCATATCGCCCATCCCCATGCCTTTGGCTGGGGCTGCAGTCGCGTTCATCCCCGACTTGGCAGAGGCTTTCGATCCTGAGCCGTTTTGGTGGACGGCAACTTGCAGTCTTGCGACCTGAGCCTGCAGTTCGGCAACCTGATCCGCCAGTTGCTTGTTCTGGTCAGCGGAATTAGTGGAAGCTGACTGGCCCGCAAGGGCCATGGGAGGCATAGGTGCCTGGGCGAAGCCAATCATCGCTCCGGCCAACAGCAAAATAGAAGCACCAAACATCGCCGCTGGCTTCAAAGGGGCTCTGGTAGAACTCTGAAACATTGTTTGCATAAATTTACTCTCCATTTTTGTGAGGCGTTTGGAACAGGCCGATCTCAAATCCGCTGGGGCAGATGCCCGGTCCGCTCCCACTGTGACCGGCAAAGCCAGCGGGAGGAACCTGGCAGAGCCGAACGATCATTTATCCGTCTTGCCCATTTTTCCCATCTTGTCCGACATCCCGCCTTTGTGCATCGTCGAAGCACCGTTCATCATCGACATCTTCTTGTCCATGGGCATTTTGTCGAACATGTCCGCTTTGTCCCGAGGCGACATTCTGCTCAAATCGTGGCCCATCTTTTTCGTCGCATCCGCTTTGTCCTTCACAGACATTTTGTCGACCATGCCCGCCTTGTCGTCCGTGGACATCTTGTCAATCGCAGCCATCGCCTGGTCGTGCGACATCTTCGTACCTGACATCTTCATGCCGGACATCTTGCTGTGCTCGTCGGCTGTCTGACTGAAGACCGGCACTGTCTCGACACCCACCAGCAGTGCAGTCGCGACCACAATTACCTGAATTGTCATGCGCATTTCATTCTTCCTTTTGTCCGTCTCTCTTTGTATCTGTTGTATCTGCTAACCGGAAAAGCTCTTGGAGCACTAGTGCCCGTACACCCTAACGGGCCGACATCATCTCAACCTTGCTCACTGTAACCGTCATTGCCATCAGAGCCCCAGGGTACCCGGGGGTTTCACGATGTGGCCGACGTGCTTGCCCAAGTCGTCGAAGTCCTGATTTTGAATTTCACTCATCCGGAGTGCATTTCTGGGGCCGAATGAGTATTTCGTGTGATCGGCACGAATTGGCGCCGTTTGTTCGCTCCAGAGCGCCCTACTTGAGGCACAAGGTGCCTCAAGTAGGGCATGACGCCGATTCTAGGCCAATACACGGCGGCGGGAACATCGGAGGTCGATCAGACGCTCCAGACCCTGGCCGCATTGCCCACAAACGCAACTAATTGTGCTTGCGGTCTTGGGGGTGATCCTTGCCTTCCATCTTCATTCCCTTTTCCATCATTTCGTGGCCGAAGCCAGGGCCAGGAGTTGAACCAGTGCCCTGCTCCTTGACGGTCATGTGGTCAACGACATCCATGACACCGTCGGTTCGGCGGGCGACTGCGACAGCCTGTTCCTTGACCGCAGGGGTGTCGACAGCTCCAGAAAGCGTGACAACCTTCGTCTGAACTCCTACGTCGATCTGAGCGGTCTTCACTGTTTCGTCCGCCATCAGGTTCGTTTTTACCTTGGTGCTGATGCCAGCGTCCGTGGCTCCGCAGGCCATGGTAATAACCCCCGCTGCAAATACGCCGAGGAACGCAATATGCCGTTGATACATGAATTTATCTCCTTGATGGCGGTTCGCGCCATTCCTGAGTGAGCACTTCATGGGCCGCGTCCAGCCCGAAGAGGTGGCAGGCAGAAGGGATCATGCAGGGTGACGGCGGCACACTTGCCGCAACGCCATCCAGCCGTCTTAGCCAAAATGAGACGGCACGGAAAACCAAATCCGGCTCCTCCTGTTCTCGCTTCAGATCACTCTTCTCGCGAGTGGTTTGGCCACCAGCGTGCACCCTTTAATTTGTTCGCCACTCCCCTCGCAGGTGCCGCGATAAGCAATGTTTTTCCGTGAGGACTGATCTGGTGAACGTGAACCAACGAAAGCGAGAAGACCATGAACTCAACAACGGCTGTGAAAGATCCTGTGTGCGGCATGGACATACAATCGGAGTCCGCCGCGGTACAAACCGAACACAACGGGAAGGTGTATTTTTTCTGCGGAGCGAAATGCAAGGAAAAGTTCGATTCAAGTCCCGCGCAATATGCGGGCAAGTCGCCGAAGAGCGGTGGCGGCTGCTGCGGCTAAATCCGGGACAACGAGATGATCGCCGAAAGCACCACCGGCCAACAAAACTCAGTTGGAGCGGCGGAACGTTCCCTGTTCCAACTCGTGCCAATACAAATAGATACCGGAATCATGAGCGGCCATTGGATCATTTGGGTCACCCGTTGCAGCGGTTCCAGCGGCGGGAGTTGCACCGCTTGACTCACTCGCGCCCACGCCCTTGACACCCTTTTCCACCTAACTTGAGGCACAAGGTGCCTCAAGTAGGGCATGACCCCTTACACTGACTCATGGTTCGCCCTCCGTTAATAGTTGTGATTGTGGCTGGCTTGATCGGATGTTCATCGCCGGTTCCCTCAACATCTGCCTCTGTCGCCGACCACACCGGCGCTCTCCCGGTTCCCCAGGTTGCCGAATCCAAAGGTAATGTCATACTTCGCGAACAGAAGCAGAAGCTGGCGGATATTCGACGGGAGTACGACAATTGCAAAGACCTCGGTGATTATGCCCGGATGACGAGGTTGGCACGCGCGCGACGTGTCGAATTGGATACGGTGATTCGACGCGTTCACGAGATGAAACTGAGTCCCGACGAACAGGAGCGCATACTAAACCCGTTGCGGCAGGAACGGGACTGGCAACTTGAAGTAATTCAGGCAGCAGCCGCGATGTGATCGTTCGTGGTGCGTCATGCCGCCAGTTCTTTCAGAATGCGGTGAACCGACGTTCTCGGAATCTCCAGGATAACGGTTGAGATCAGCGCGGACTTTCCGTCGGGTGCCGCCGATCAGATCAGACGCGCGGTGTCAGGGAACGCCAAGAGCCTTGGATTCAAGAACTGCGCCTGGGAGTGAGGACCACAGATACAACTCTCTTGCCTGGTCACGGTCACAAATCGCCAAAAATTTCTATACTGTTGCAAAGCAACGCTGAAGGCCCCGCATCCAAGCCCACTCCGCCCATTTTGTTTGGCGAGTCATGGTATCGTCCAGCCAGAACTCGCCAGCTCCACCGGTGGTTAGCAGCCGTCCCTGAAAAGGCGCTCCGGCAGCGTGATCTTTGAAAATTGAATATTCAACGCTGGACAACCCTGGCAAAACAGGGTCAGAGGAAACAAAAAACACTAAATTCACCATTTGATCCTAATTTCCACAGGCCGGA
>JANXLY010000155.1 GCA_025354885.1 Acidobacteriota bacterium
GCGATCAGGCCAGTGGTGACAAACAGCAGGGCGAACTTCATGCGAACACTATGAAATCACATTCCTGGGTAGGGGGCGATTGAGAAGGGAATTTATCTGGAGCCACCCGCCGGAATCGAACCGGCGACCTACTGATTACGAATCAGTCGCTCTACCAACTGAGCTAGGGTGGCCCTTGACCCTCTTATTTTATCATCCTGACAAGCTATCGGCTGCTCGATTCCCTTTTCTTCGCTGTAGCCAAGCCTCCACACGAGCTTGCATACTAGAGAATTGACTCGACTGCGCATTGTCGGAACAACACTCTTGCTCGCCGCCGCAACCCTTAGTGCCAGCGGGCCTGAGACCCCTTCCGCAGTGCTGAATCAGCAACTCCCAAAGTGGGTACGCTTCAGTTTCGACCACCGCTTTCGCTTTGAAGACTACCGTGCGTTGCGATACAACGAAGGCAACGACGACCATTGGCTGCTCAATCGTTTCCGCGTCAATCTTACCCTTCAGGCCACACCCTGGTGGTCCTTCCAATTTCAAGGTCAGGACGCACGAATACTCTTCAAAGAAATTTCCTCCGGTACCGCCCCTTACACCAATCGAACGGACTTGCGCCTCGCTTTCACCGAATTTGGCAATGCGACTAAAGGCCGAATCGCCTTGCGGGTCGGCCGTCAGGAACTCGCCTATGGCGAAGACCGTGTACTCGGTGCAGCAAATTGGGCTAATGTCGCCCGCTCCTTTGACGCTGTAAAACTGATGTTGCATCAAGGCCCCATACAGTTGGATCTCTTTTCAGCCGCCGCCGTTGTTCTCAAACAGGACGGCCTCTCCCACCACATCGCAGGCAACAATATTCATGGGGCCTATCTTCGCTGGAATGAATTTTTTCCTGGAGCGATCCTCGAGCCCTATTTCTACTGGAGAGTAGGCACAGGAAGAGGCGATGTCCCCGGTGGTGTCGGCCATATGGATCGGCGCATTGCCGCCATTCGATACATCGCCAAACTGCCATCAAACTTCGATTGTTCGACCGAATTTGTCCATGAGTCTGGCAGCCTTGGCAACACTTCGGTCAGAGCATTTGCGATGCATCTGCTGGCTGCTCATACCTTTGTCAAAACAAAATGGAAGCCCCGTTGGTTGGGTGAGTACAATTATGCTTCGGGCGACAGAGTCCCAGGCGATGGCAGAAGCGGCACCTTTGACCAGACCTATCCTACGGCCCATGAAAAAACGGGTCTCGCGGACCAGGTCGGTTGGCAGAATATCAGTCACCTCTCCACTGGCCTGGAGCTTTCGCCTTGGAGGAAACTGATCCTGCGGGCAAAAGTACATGACTGGCATCTGGCCCAAGCCCGCGACGGAATCTACCTCACAAACGGCAATCTGATGTATCGTGATCCAACCGGTCGGACGGGCACACATGTTGGCGAGGAGATCGACACAACCGCCACCTACACCGTCGGCCCGCACATCGTCGGCGTTGGCGTCGGGCACCTGTTTCCTGGAGATTTCCTCCGTCACTTCAGCCAAGGCAAAAGCCTGAACTACTTCTACCTCAATGTTGGCTATCGATTTTGAGCCACTTCTTCAGGTCAGGAAACAACAGTTCGCGCACACTCGGCTCCTCAAGATCACCGGCCTGAATCAAACGCGCGGGCAAGTCGAGCCGCGAGTTTACCTTGCCGCCCTTTCGATATTCTCCAATCGCCTTCACACTCTCGTAACCCATGCGAAACGGATCTTGCACTACAAGTGACTCAATCCAGCCCAATTTCAAATCACCAATCAACTGCTCGCTCGCATCAAAAGCAACGAGCTTCACTTTGCGGTTATTTCGACTCTTCAACGCCTGCACTGCGCCAGCGGAACTCGATTCGTTATCAGCGAAAATCCCTACCAGATCGTCGTGCGCCGAAATTGCATTTTCAGTGAGCGCCATCGCCTTCGAGCGGTTCGCCATACCGAACTGCAATGGCAGAACTTCAATCTCCGCGAAGGACTTTTTCATTTCTTCGATAAAGCCTTCTTCGCGCTCCATTGTCGATGCGCTACCGGGCATGAAGCCAACAATCAGCACTTTCCCCTTGCCACCAAGAAGGCTTCCCATCCGCCGCGCAGCGATTCTTCCACCCTCCCGATTATCTGTAGCCACATAGGTAATGCGCTTGTCCGTGTCGACATCGCTGTCGTAGACGGCCACCGGGATACCTTGGGCGGAAGCACGCTCCAGAACAGAGACCAGCGCCTTTCGATCCACCGGCGCAATCGCAATTCCTGCCAGCTTGCGTGTCACCATCGATTGCACAATATCAATCTGCCGTGCACCGTCAATCTCAAGCGCAGGTGCATTCCATTCGATTTCAAGACCATACTCTTGGCCCGCCTTGATTGCACCTGCCTGGACCGTCAGCCAAAACTGGTGGCTCGCCCCCTTGGGAATCACACCCACTACAGGAAGCCCCGTCCTGGTGCAGGAAGAGAGGCAGAGGGCAAGAATCAGGAGAGAAAGTACACGCATGCTAGCCTCATCATATGCCGCTGGTGGAAGTTGCACGGCTTGACGAGATCAAGCCCGGCACAAGCCTTGAGGCGATTGTGGGTATTGAGATCTACGTCGTCTGTAACCATGAAGGGGAAATCCATGTCCTCGACGGAATATGTCCGCATCGCAACGGGCCTTTGGGCGCTGGTAATTTTGCCGATGGTCGTGTGATCTGCCCCTATCATGGGTGGGAATTTGATTGCGTCACCGGAGAATACGATTTGAACCCGCAAGTGAAATTGAAAAAATATCCAGTCGAGATTCGCGCCGGCGTTGTGTTTATCCAGATCGAAGCTCTTGCCTGAATTGCCTGAAGTAGAAACCGTCGTCCGCGGCTTGCGCCCTGTCCTGCCGGGTCGTATCGTGCTCGGAGTGGAAGGAATTGTGCCTGCAATCGTCGTCGGCAGTCGCATTGAAAACGTAAGCCGTTACGGCAAATTCATCGTTCTCCAATTCGGCGGTGGCATGCTCTTCGTGCACCTTGGCATGACTGGTCAACTGATGCTCTCCTCCGAAGCCAGCAAGTTTACCCGTGGACGCATGCTGCTCGATGCCGGAGTCTTGCGTTACGACGACATCCGAAAATTTGGCCGGATATTCTGGGACACCAGCTATCCGCATCGCGGGCCGGAGCCGCTCGAAATCAGTGGTCCGGAATTCGTGGCTCTGGCCAAGTCGCGTCGCGGCAGCATCAAAGCGCTGCTACTCAATCAGAGCTTCCTGCGAGGGATGGGAAACATCTATACGGATGAGGCTCTCTTTCGCGCGGGCATTCATCCGCTGATGTCGGCTCAGGAGCTATCCAAACCAAGGCTGCGGGCACTGCACACAACAATCCGCGACTTGCTCAATGATGCGATCGAAGCAGGCGGTTCTTCGATTTCAGACTATGTGAATGCCCGAGGCGAAAAGGGCAGCTTTCAACAGCAGCATCTCGTCTACGGCAAACAGGGCAAGCCATGTCCACATTGCGGCGACCCCTTGCAGCGTATGCTCGTGGTCCAGCGTGGCACGACATATTGCCAGCGCTGCCAGCGGCTCTAACGAAAAAAGAGGGCGCATCCAGTG
>JANXLY010000149.1 GCA_025354885.1 Acidobacteriota bacterium
GCGATGGAAAGTCTCAGGAGTTTTCCGGCGAGCTCGTAGATCCCATACTGCAGTTTTCCGGCGTTGGAGCCCGCCGTATTGTAAAGGTCGATGGCGACTGGAGTCTTCGAGCGGTTCACGTTGTACTTCGCCTTTGAATAGATATCTCTCCCAAAGCGGACCGTCATTTCGTTGCCCCCCACCACCCGCTTGCCCATTTTGATGAAATTCTTGTCCAGGGGGTAACCGTCCAAGCTTCCTGAAACCATGGACCATTCGCCTTGCATTTCTGCCGCGGGTTCCAGAGACAGATTTGCAAAATCGAAGGGCTCCAGGTTGTTGTCTGGAGTGGCAGTCGCCTTTGCTCCTCGCTGCAGTACTTCCACAACAATCCCTGAGCCCTGTATGGCTGCAAAATCCAAAGGACGAATTGGGGCTGTCGTGCTCAGACAGATGCGCCAGTGTGCGGCATTCAGTTCATAGATTCCAAGGTTCGTATTCCCTTTCTCCGGACCGGTTGTGAATTTGAGGTCGAGCGTTTTCGGGCTTGTGGATTCGTTGATACTGAGGATGCCCTCGTAGCTGGCACCCATGCCAATTGTTGTGAAGCGCTTGCCCTTGACCGTGATGTTGGACCCAGCCAGTGAGGCAGCAGAAAGGGTGCGACCGTCCATATCAAGGGAGATAATGTTCCAGGTTCCCTGTAGCTGTTTGAGGTCTTTTTCCATTTTGCCCGGTTGGCGCGAAGCCAGCCTTTGCGTAGCATAACTGAAATCGAGACTTTGTTGCAGGCAGTGCATAGCAGTGCACAGCAGTGCACAGCAGTGCACAGCAAGAACGAGGGAACATCCCTCGCAGGCAATGCGTTGTTTGACTCATGGCGGGACGATCCAGACGGAGGCATTGCAATGACACAACAACTGCTTGAGCGGACTTCAGAACAAGAGTTTAGCTCAACGAAAGACTTTTCTGGCAGCGCCTTGCAAGGGGCTGCCAGGCTTTGGTTTGCGGTGGCCGTCTTTGGCCAATGGATGATGGTTGCTTATGTTGTGTCGTTCTATGGCGGTGCGGCTGTGCAAGGCGATTTGGCCCGATGGAACAAGGTGCTCGCCGGTGGATACGTTCCTGGCGACCGCGTAGGCAATCTGGTCCTGGCCATTCATCTTTTCCTTGCCGTAATCATCACCGTCGGCGGGCCGCTGCAACTGATTTCGCAGTTACGCGCCATCTTGCCGGGCTTGCATCGCTGGAATGGTCGCATCTACCTGTTTACCGCTTTCACGGCCAGTGCTGCCGGTCTTTATCTGGTTTGGATTCGCGGTGGAAGCGTTGGCGACATTTTTCAACATCTGGGAGTCAGTCTTGATGCCGTCCTGATTATGATCTGTGCTGGAATGGCCTTGCGTTGTGCACTGGCCCGTATTTTGGCGCGCATCGCCGTTGGGCGCTGCGGCTGTTTCTGGTGGTGAGTGGCGTGTGGTTTTTCCGCGTTGGATTGATGCTCTGGCTCATCGTCAATCAAGGCCCCGCAGGTTTTGATCCGAAGACATTTCAGGGCTCATTTCTCAGCTTCTTGTCCTTCGCTGATTACCTTGTGCCGCTTGCTGTTCTTGAAGCCTACCTGTACGCGAGAGATCGAAGCGGGAGTGCTGGAAAATATGCAATGGCTGTTGGTCTGCTGCTTCTGACCATCGCGATGGGAGTCGGAATTTTTGGAGCAACGATGGGGATGTGGCTTCCCCGCATGAAGGGCTAGTGGAGCTCACGTATCATCGGACAAGTGAGATATCCAACACTCTGTATTGCTGAAGCGATGTTCGGACTGCTCATAGCAACGCAGGCGGGTGCAGATGTGATTGGGGACATTGAGTTCTTTGGCTACAAAGGCATTGATATTTCGAGAATTCGGAAGGCCTTGCCCGTTCGTGAAGGAGATGCGTATTCGGAGTAAGTCAAGACGGCGATTCGGCGCGCGATCCTGATGGAGCTTGGGAAAGAACCAAGCGATGTTGTGGCGATTTGTTGCGACGGTCAAGGAAACCGCCTGGTGTTCATTGGATTGCCGGGAGCATCGTCGAGGGCCTTTGCCTACCTCCCGGAACCCAAGGGCAATTCACGGCTCCCCGCATCGATGCTTGATCTTTACAAGCGGCTGGACCTGGAATTGGAAGCAGCGGTGAAGCGTGGCGGAGACGCTGCAGAGGAGGATGATTCGCAGGGCTATGCGCTGAGCAAGGACCCGGGCCTGCGGGAACTTCAGTTGTCAGTTCGCCGTTGGGCTGTGAAAAACGAGCGAACGCTGGTGCGAGTGCTCGAGTCTTCTTCCGATGTTCGTCATCGTCAGGTGGCGAGCGACGCGCTTGGGTACGGGCTCCAATCGGACCAACAAATTCGGGCACTGGTAAGTGCTGCTCGAGATGCTGATGATGAAGTCCGGAACAACGCTACACGTGCGCTGGGCGTGCTGGTGCGAGCGAAGGCAAAGCTGGCCGACAAGATTCCGTCAGAGACTTTTATCGAGATGCTGAATTCCGGCCGCTGGTCTGATCGCAACAAGGCCGCCGCACTGCTGGATGGATTGACAGGCAGCCGGAACCCACAGTTGCTCGAAGAAGTTCGGCTTAGGGCTCTTGATGCGTTGCTGGAGATGGCAGCCTGGCGAAGACCAAGTCATGCGTTTTTCGTGAGGAGAATCCTCGGCCGTGTCGCAGGATTGCCTGAAGAGCGGATCCATGAATTGGCGCAGAATGGGCCCGTTGAGACGATCCTTGAGGCGGGGCGCCGGATGCAATCCGGCAAGTGACCTGTTGCCTTGGTTTCGATCACTAGAGCGAGCATTGTGAGTCGTCGCGCTCATTCGTCTGCAAAGTTCACTTGCTAGACATTTCAACGAAATGCCCGCCAAGATTCCTCCCAACATTGCCCGACCTCAGATGCTCCCTTCTCACTGGCGAAGTGCAGTGGGCCGTCGCTAGCAAACGGATACGCTGGCGTCCGGCAAGAGATTGATGTATAAGTTAGCTAGAAGTTGGAAAGGAAGGTTTTATGCCAGACTTGAGCCTACTTGGATGGATGTTTGTTGCTTGGGGCATCGTTACCGTGAGTCTTGTGTTGCTCCTGATTTACCGTTCTGTGATTGGAATGAAAGAGGACGATCAACTCTTCCTCGATGCTGCAGAATCGCACTTCGAGAAGGAGCAGCAAAAAGTCCTCGCCAAGCTCCAGTGGATCGGTTCTTATGCTAAACGGCTGGGATATGTTTCAGGTGGCCTAATCCTGGGGATGCTTGGCGTATTGATTTACAGAGTGAGTTCTTAACGCGGCATCTCGGTTCCCGTATAGCTGGAAAGTTCAGCTCGAAATGAATAAGGATTCGTTTCGAGTAGCCGCCAAATCGGGCGCTGTTCCAAACTGATGCTTCTCACAACGCTGTTCGGGCTCTATGTGATTCAGCGGGCTGGCTGAGGATTTGGCGGCGCAGTCTCATTGAATGGTGGCGGGAGAAAGTCGTAATCGGTCACCATTTTCTCTTGCAGAGCAATCTTCAATTCTTCTTCGACCCGGGCGTAATTGGCCTGGCCAGCAAGGTTGTTCAACTCGCTCGGATCTTTGTCGAGGTCGAAGAGTTCGACTACCGGACGCGGCCTTGTGAAATAGGCTTTGCCGAGCGCGGGTGATAATTTTCCAGCCTCGTGTGCGGCGAGTATCTCAAGCCAACCCGGACCCTTTGCGCTGTCCACAGGTTCGTACTCCTGATAGGGCGTGTAGTTCCAAATCAGTTTATGCGAAGAAGAGCGGGCGCAGCGGCTCAGATCGAAAGAACTAGATTTAGTCTGGGCCGTGTAGTTGGCGCTACCGTGCGGAATGCGTGCTGCGAAGATGTGTTTGCGCGGTTGATAGTTGGCGGCGCCGCGCAGGAGTGGAAGAAAGCTGCGGCCCGACATATCCTTGGTAGCGCTGAGGCCTGCGGCTTCTAGAAAGGTGGGAGTGACGTCTTCTCCTGAGAGCAGATTGTGGGATGCAGTGCCTGGTGCGATCTTGTCTGGCCAGCGCGCAACACAAGGAACATTCAGGCCAGGATCGTAGAGCGAGCCCTTGCCATGCGGAAATGCGTGGCCGTTGTCACCCATGAAAATGACGAGAGTATTGTCGGCAAGACCGCGCTGCTCAAGTGTGTTCAAGACCATGCCGAGTTCGTCATCGGCTCTGGAGATTTCATCGTAGTAACGGGCGAGATCATCGCGGACACCGGGCAGATCCGGGAGATGTGCGGGGAGCGGAATGCTGGCAGGGTCGTGGGGTTTTGAGATCGCATTGCGATCCCAGGGGTGATGCGGATCGCTGAAGTTCACCCATAAGAAAAACGGCTTTTGGCCTGCCTTGTCGAGGAACCCGTTCATCACCTTGGGAGTGTCATTGCGAGTGCCTCCGGTATGCAGAAAGTCGACTCGTTTCGCCCAGGTTTTCATGTCGTGTTCTTCGTAGATGCGGCGCGTGAGGGGAGTCGGATTGGGCATGCCATCGAGATGGAAGACACGGCGGCAGACCCCCGTGTAATAGTTTTTGGCGCGCAGGAGTTCGGGCAGCGTTTTGATCTCTGGTGGCATAGGCGATGAGAAGCGCCCCATACGATTTGCGACCGGGCTGCGGCCGGTGAGAAATGCAGAGCGCGACGGAACACATTGCGGAGCGGCGGTAAACATGCGGTCCATCTTCATGCCCTGTGAGGCGAGGCGGTCGATTACCGGAGTCTGGATGACCGGATTGCCGAAGCAGCCTGTATGCGGAGTGGAATGGTCATCCGAAAGTACGAACAAAAAATTGGGCTGTTTCTGCTGAGCGGCTTGCAGAAGGGCTGGCGCGCCAAGAATCCCGGTAGCCTGACGGCGTGTCACCATCTTTGTCTTCGTCATGGAGCGATTATATAAACATGACCACGCAGGGACTCTTTGATGCCCCAGTGCCGCCGATTCGGGCGCGCCTTGTACAAAAGCTGCACGAGCTTGCCGCGCAGGATATTTTGATTGGTACGAGTTCCTGGAAGTATGAAGGCTGGCTGGGTCAAGTGTTCACCGAAGAACGCTATGTGACTCGCGGCAAATTTTCGCGCAAGAAGTTTGAAGAGAACTGTATTGCCGAGTATGGCGAGGTGTTTCCGATTGTGTGCGGGGACTTCGCGTTTTATCAATTTCCATCGCATGCGTTTTGGCAGAAGTTGTTCACTGCTGCGCCTGCACAGTTGCGCTGGGCCTTCAAGGTGCCGGAAGAAATCACCGTGAGGCAGTGGCCGGGACATGCGCGCTATGGGGTGCGGGCTGGGCTTGAGAACGAAAATTTCCTCAACGCCGAACTGTTTCGACATGCGTTTCTCGATGCGCTTGCGCCTTACCGTGATCGGGTGAGTGTGATGATTTTTGAGTTCGGCACGATTTCGAAGAAGACCATGCCGGATCTCGATGCTTTTCTGACGCAGGTGAACCGCTTTTTGAGTGAGCTGCCGGAAGGCTGGCGCTACTCGATTGAACTGCGCAACCCGGAATTCCTGGAGCCGGACTATTTTGCCTGTCTGCGCAGCTACAACGTTGCGCATGTTTTGAATGCCTGGTCGCGGATGCCCGAGATCGGATTGCAACTGCAG
>JANXLY010000168.1 GCA_025354885.1 Acidobacteriota bacterium
GGGCGCATCATTGTCGGCAATCGGGACATCACCTTCTTCGATGAGGCCGAACTGCGTAAGGTCCGCAAGAAAGTGACGATGGTTTTTCAGTCGGGAGCACTATTTGACTCTTTGACCGTCGGCGAAAATATCCTTTTCTCCCTCGAGTTGCGGGATGACTACGATGAGAAAAACAAGGAGGATGTCGTGGATGGCCTGCTCGATCTTGTGGATCTGCTGGAGTATCGCGATTCCTACCCTGCGGATCTTTCTACCGGCCACCGGCGGGCTGTTGCCATTGCACGAGCCCTCGCCGCACAGCCGGAGTGTGTGCTGTATGACGAACCAACCACGATGGTGGACCCAATTATGGCCAGTCACCTCGGTAACCTGATGCTGCGTCTGAAAATGCAACTGCGGTTGACCAGCGTAGTGGTAACTCATGACCTCGAATTGATGCGCAAGGTCGCGGACAGGGTCGTATTTCTGAGTGAAGGCAATGTTGCTTACTTCGGTCCCGTCGAAGGACTCGAAGACTGCGAAAACGAGCAGATACAGGACTTTCTCAAACTCGACAGAATCAGCTGACCAAAATGCAAACAACCCGTGAATGCAACTCCGAAGAGTGCCTTCACGGGTTGTCTTGCGACAAAGTTTAGCGCCTAGCCGCCGTATCCTGTTGCAATACGCTTCTTCGCATCTTCAAATATTTTGATCTTACCGTCGTTAATCAAGTGCTTCACCAGCGTCTCTTCAAAGATGTCGGCTCGCTCATTTGCCTTGCGATTCTTGACCATGTTGACCAGTTCAGAGCGTCGGGCTGGCAACTGGCTAAGGTCAGCAGCTTTCTTATCCACCAACTTTGTAAAGAACCACTTGGCATCAACTGTAATCGGTCCAGCTAATTGGCCAACATTTTTGCCGAATGCCTCAATCACCGCCGAAGCCGGACCGATTCCGTCGGCAAAACCTAACCGGTTGAATTCCTGCGTCTGCTTCACGGTCAGACCTAATTCTTTGGCGATCTTCGTCAGGTCTGCATCGGGTGCCTGCATGATGGCAATTCCTCTGTTCTTCATTTCAGTAATTTTTTTCTGTGAAACATTCACTGCCAGAGTAGACATGATGGAACTCTTGACCTGATCAAATGCAGCTTGACGTGCAGGCACGACATCATCCACTGTGAGAACCGCATACCGCTCCGCACTAAGCGTTGAAACCTGAGTGACTTCGCCCTTTTTCAGCTTTGAAATCAGCGCGAACAACTCAGGCTTTGGCCCAATTCCAGGAATTGCAGTTGAAGCGGTCGGGTACTCGAAGCGTAAAGGGGCGATGCCCAATTGGGTTGCAGATGGAGGAATCTGACCAGGGCTCTTCACCAATTCAGCCCGCAACGCATCAGCAACCTTGCCAAGGCCATCGGTTCCCTTGCTGCGGCGGACTTCTGCCTCGAGGGCTGCACGCACTTCTTCAAAGGATTTTAGCCCGGCAGCCTGCTTTTCTTCAACTTCCATCAAGTGGTAGCCAAACTCCGTCTTGATCGGATTGCTCAGCGTCTTCAGCGGACCGGTGAATGCGTACTCATCAAAGTTCTTTGCCGTCTGCCCGCGAGTCACAAATCCAACCTCACCGCCGTTCGGCTTCGAACCCTGATCTTCAGAATACTTCTTGGCCATTTCTTCAAATTTCGCCCCGCCCTTCAATTGTTTGTAAACAGATTCGGCCAGAGCACGCATTTTTGCATCTTCTGCTTCAGGCTTGTCCTTGGTCATGAACAAAATATGACGAACCCGCGATCTTTCCGGCGACCGGAAATTTTCTATGTTTTCGGAGTAGGTTCGGCGCAGTTCCGCATCGCTCACTTGAATATTTGCCAGCACTTTGCTCGAATCAATTGTGTACAGGTTTACCGTTCGCGCCTCGGGGATCTGGTAATTGGATTTATTCTTCTCGTACTCGGCAAGTGCATCGGCTTCAGGAATTCGAATGCCTTTCACCACTTCCATGGGTTCAATGGCGATGTACTCCAATTTGATCCGCTCTTCAGCTTCCTTATAGGCGTCTTCCACTTCTTTGGGCAAGGCAACCGCACTCATCAAAATCAGCGTGCGCAATCGCAGCGTCTCAATGTCTTTCTTCATGCTGTCTTCGAATTGGGCAACCGTCAGCCCTGACTGCTTGAGCATTCCTTCATACGCTTGCCTGCCGACAAATTTGCCATCCTGCCACAATGCAGGTACGTCCTTCTGGATCTTCAGGGCCACTTCCTGATCCGACGCTGTCAATCCAGTCTCGGCCGCATAGCACGCGACACCTTTGACAGCGACGTACTGATCGACAAACTGCGGAATGAAGATTGCAGCACTTTCCGGCGGAAGGCTCTGGCGATTCAGCATCTGTTGCACCTTGAGTCTTACTTCCTTGGCGGTTACGGGCTGGCCGCAAACTTTCGCCACTGTTTCGTCGCCGGGGGCTCCGCCAAAACCACCAGAGCCAAAGCCTGGAATCAATGTCACAACCATGGAGAGGGCAACCAGGCCCAACAGGACTCCAAGAATAATACGCAAGTTTGTGTCCTTGCGCCGGAACAGATCGAACATGAAGACTCCTGAGAATAATTCTTTTTTGGCGGGGTGCCAGTGCATGCTTCTGAGAGCAAATACCCTTAAATTATAGCGAATCGGCGCGGCCCGCATCTAACCAGTTGTGTACTTTGCCGGAATCGATCTGGGATGGATGGGAAAACCAAGCGGATTCGCGCTCCTCGAATGGTCTGGAAAGCGGCTTCAACTAATTCATCTCAGCCGAATTGGAACGCACGAGCAGCTGTCGATCTCCATCAATGAGCTCGTTGGCCCCAGCCCCTGCTGGATTGGCCTGGATGCACCTGTGTTGATTCGAAATCGAAGTGGCATGAGAGATGCAGATAGAGTTGCCCATGAATTGTTTTCAAGGGAACGCGCTGGCTGCTATCCGGTAAACCTAGGCCTTCCATTTGCTTCTGGCGTGCTTCAATTCGTTGACGGGCTGAGAAGTTTTAGCTTCTCGACAGACGCGCCAATCCTGAGGCAGATGGAAACACGCTGTTTGTTTGAGGTTTACCCGCATTCCGCCTCGGTCCGCCTCTTTGGCTTGAACCGAATCTTACCTTACAAGAAAGGCCGTGAAGCTTCGCGGCGAATTGCACTCGAGTCTTACCGAAAACTTATCGAAGAATCCTTGGCTTCGCGACGACCCTCCTTTGTGGGAAATACGCTGCCGTTGATTGGGCCAGGTCTGCACGGCCTGAAAGAATGCGAAGATCAACTCGATGCGGTGCTTTGCGCATATGTTGCGGCCCACTTCTGGTATTGGGGACTGGCGCGCAACAATATTCTCGGCAACGAAGAGAATGGCTGGATCGTGAATCCAAGTTTTTGACGAAAGGATCAAAGTGGAATCAAATCGTTATGCCGAACTTCGAGAAAGCTACAAGCAGGGCGGCCTTCTCGAAGCAGAAGCTCTTGCTGACCCGTTTGCCCAATTCCATAAGTGGTTTGATGAAGCGCTCGCCGCTGAGTTGCTCGAGGCAAATGCGATGAGTCTTGCGACAGTTTCAGCCATCGGTCGGCCGAGTGTGCGCATGGTGCTCCTGAAAGCGCTCGACGCCCGAGGCTTCTCCTTTTTTACCAACTACTCCAGCCGCAAGGCGCTTGATCTCGAGGTGAACTCTGCGGCTTCAATCTGCTTCCACTGGAAGGAACTGGAGCGCCAGGTGCGCGCTGCAGGCACCGTCGAAAGGCTCTCTCGCGAAGAAAGCGAGATCTATTTCGCCATGCGTCCGCGCGCCAGTCAGATCGGGGCCTGGGCCAGTGCCCAATCCGAAGTTATTCCTACTCGCGAAACTCTTGACGTCGCAAAACGTCTCTATGAAAAGGAGTTTGAAGGCAAACCCGTTCCGATGCCCGATTTCTGGGGAGGCTTTCTGCTCCGCCCCGATGAATTTGAATTCTGGCAGGGCCGACCGGGGCGACTGCATGATCGACTGCACTATCATCGTCTGAGCGACAAAATATGGCCTATTACCCGCTTATCTCCCTAGCATTGCTTCTCGCGCAAGACTCGAGCCCACAACCTCTCGCCGCTGTGCTCAAGCGAATCGAGGAACGTTACAACTCCACAAAAACACTTCGAAGCGAATTTGAACAGACGATGGCCATTTCGCAGGGCCGCAGAATGACGGAGCGCGGTGTACTCTACTTGCGGAAGCCAGGCCAGATGCGCTGGGAGTACTCTCAGCCTGCATCGAAGTTGTTTCTCTCTGACGGAAAGCAAATTCACTATGTCAGCCCCTCGGCGCGACGTGTGGAAGTGAGCGCAGTCAAGGAGTCGGAAGATCTTCGCGCTCCCCTCGCTTTTCTCCTTGGCAAGCTCGATTTCCAGAAAGACTTTCAGCGCTTTGAACACAGTAAGGTGGGCGCGCAGTGGAAGATTCGTGCTTTCCCGAAAAGCCAAAAATCGATATACGACTATGTGGAATTTATTGCCGAACCGGATGGCCGGTTGAGCGTGGTTACTGTTGCCGGCAAAGACGGATCGACGATGAGCTATGCCTTCCAGAATGAACAGCGAAATATTCCGCTTGCGGCAGACTTGTTTGTCTTCCACACACCGCCCGGATACGACGTGGTCAGCCTTCGAGCCGAGCCTTAAGGCTTCGTATCCACGGCGATAAATTCCACCCATCCATCATTTCGGTACGCGCACTTCCTCCCCATCCCACCTGCTTGTTCGGGTCGGGGTGATCCGCACAATAAAACGAATTGTCATACTTGGCCACGATTCGCATCCTCGGCCTTTTCGACAACCACACAGGCTGAGCCAAGCGCTACAACTCCTACCAGTCGGAGTTGAAATCCTTTGTTGTTCCTTAGGGCAACTCAGTTTCCATCCGGAATGTTGGTGCATTGGGTTGAGTCGCGGATCGAATCAATGTCACCCGGCGCGCCGACGCAGGCTCGTGCTCCATTGCTAGCAGCAACGGGCGGAAACGAGAAGAAGAAATGAGATGCTTCATTGCGCTCGACTACCACTTTCTGTACTTCTAAGGCGGTCCAAGCCAACCCAAAACTGATCGCAATTTGGCTAAGGTATCTGTGGGTCCTTGCGGGCTGCCACATCTACGCTTGCTAAGTCGATGGATGTTTCCACCACAGGAACCACCGAATCATCCACATTGACCCATTTCTTCTTGCCCTTTACAAGTCGAAAGCTGATGAAATTGTGGCGGCAAGCTTTACATCGAACCTTCTTGGCTCCTATACCTGTGAGAATCTTCCAAGTCCAAGGCACATGGTAATAGGTTTCATCCCAGGTCGTGAGTTCGAGACGATAACAGCGAGGGCACCTCGCGTTAAACATTTCTCCAAACCTCCAGAGGCTGTGTTTCCAGCGGTGGGCGCATTGAAGGCACCTCATGGGTGGCATGCCAAAAAGATCGAGCGCCTGCTCCAATCGATTTTTCCATTTAGACATGCGAACATCTGTCCCGCCACATTCGGGGCAAGTCACTGCCATTGGATTCTTGCGTGCCATTAGTAAGAGATTACCTAAGTTTATCGCCTTTCAGTGCCAGGGCCTAAGACTCGCTTTCAAGCAGTTGTATGATCGCGCGGATGTATCCGAAAACAAAGGCGAAGGCCTGTCTCCCGCCAGCGTCCCCCTCAATCTTGGGCACATGGTCCGGCATAAGCATGCCGCTAAAGCCAACTTCTTTGTAGGTGCGCGCTGCCTTGATCATGTCGACAGATCCTTCCTCAGGGAAGACTTCCTGGAAATCAAGAAAGGTCCCCTTGATATTGCGGAAGTGCACGTTGAAGATTTTCCCCCGAGTGCCAAACCATCGGATCACGTCGTGGATCTCGCGACCCGGATCTGCCAGCATCTCGCTGATCGTTCCCTGGCAGAAATTCAACCCGTGATAAGGGCTCTCTCGGATGCTGACAAATTTTTTCAGGCCGTCCACGCTTCCGAGTACGGTCTCAACCCCGCGCCAACCTTTGCCCTTTGGCATCCCGGGATCATGCGGGTGGCAGGCCATACGAACCTTCTCTTCGTTGGCAACAGGGATCACACGATCCAGAAAATACGTGATCCGTTCCCAATAGAGATCTGCTGAAACAGGGCCGGCTTCGGTGAGCGCTGGTTCCTGTGGAGCCCCTGCATACTTGAAAGTGCTTAGTGTCGCTCCACCGCGACCTTTTGTCGCCGCAGTACGTACAACGCCCAAAATGCTCATGTTGTATTTCACTGCCGGAATGCCAGCCTTCTTGCAGTTGCGTATCATCTGGCAGATGTCATCAATGGCCCTGTCGCGCTTCGGGCTGTTGCCCATGAGGATGTCAGGATATTCGGCCTTTGTGATGTATGCCGAACTGAGAGGGAGCGGCACCATCTCAAGCCGGATGCCGTTCGCTTCCACGCGCTCGCGCAGCTTGCTCAAGCCATCCACGCTCCAGCTTTCGTCCATTACTTTGGACGGCAGTGTGCTGCAAATGTTGTGAACACCCAGCCCACTGAATATTTTCAGGGAAGCGTCGTCCGATGCATTTTGTGTGCCCAGCTTGAGACGGCCCTTGCCTTTTTTGCCTACAGGCAAATCCGCTTGCGGGGGCACCGGTTTCCATTCTGCTGCTTGGGCTTTAGTGGTCAATTGGCTGGCTACAACGCCTGCCGCGAGGAATTCTCTGCGTTCCATAGCGAAGAGTTTATATCGAGTTGGCCCCGAATGGGTCAGGCAGATAAGGATTTCTTAAGGTCTTCGCCGAATCGCCGCAGCTCTTCAATCTCTGCTGCTTCAGCCGCCCGTTCAAAACTCTTGGCAACAAAATATGCGTTCTGACCACGCCATACCAGTTGCGCCACTCCTTTTTCGCACAAAATCCCAGGAGCCCCAATATTTCCAAACCCATCAGAACGGCGTTCTACGAGCGCTACATATCCTCCGCGTTCAAATACAAAATGAGTAGTCAATTCCAGAGCCGGCAACAATTCAATGCCGGCATCCACAAGTCGCTGCAGGATCACTTCCACTGCAATCCACCTCTACATCTTGTAGCGGCCAAAGTCCTCTTCGTTCAGGTTCTCCAGCAGACGCTTCAGTTCGTCCTCTTTGCCCTTCTCCTGACCAGAACTCATGCGTGAACTCTTCAACACCGACTCATCCACGAAGATGGGCGAATCTGTTCTTAGAGCAATGGCCAATGCATCGCTTGGGCGCGAATCCACGCTGATCAGTTGCCCATCCTTCTCCAGCCAGATCACCGCGAAGAAAGTATCGTCCTTGAGGTCGCTAACTACAATTCGGTCCACACGGGCATCCATACCATGCAGAAGAATCTTGATCAGGTCGTGTGTCATAGGCCGGGGAGTGTTGATCTTTTCAATCTCCAGCGCAATTGCGTTGGCTTCGTAGACTCCTACCCAAATGGGAAGAATTGTATTGCCAGTTGCATCACGCAACACTACGATTGGCATCTGCGTTACCGGATCCATCATCAGCGTCCGGATTTTCATTTCGATTTCCATCGTGCTCGCTATGCCTCCCATTCCATTACAGCAGAGTTGCACTCGCTCCGAAGCTCCCAAAACGGGCAGGTCCACCGCTTAAACAACTGCTTCGCCGCCCAGTGAGCTCGGCCCGGATCTTGTGACGCGCACCTTCAGATAGCTACCTTCGATTGTGCTCCCATCCCCGCCGGATCCTGGAATAACCGGATGTGAAAAACTGATCGTCTTGTTTTGCGTATTCTTGCCCAGCCACTGTTGCGTGGCTTTGTTGTAGCCATCCACAATCACTTCTTCTACATTTCCGATATAGGAGGCATTCCGGGGGATCTGGATTTGCCGCTGGTGCTCTTGAACAACACCAAGTCGACTGCCCTTTTCCTCCTCACTCATGTGGTCCTTGTATTGCAATGCCGGAGTGTTCGGCCGCTGTGAATACTTGAACGCGAAAATTGCGTCGTACTGCACCTCGTCGAGCAAATGCAGTGTCTGCGCAAATTCCTCATCCGTCTCGCCAGGGAATCCGACAATGATGTCCGAAGTAATTGCGATGTTGCGCTTGGCGTTCTTCATCCATTCAATCCGGCGCATATACTCATCACGAGTGTAGAGCCGCTGCATGCGATCCAGCACAGTGGTCGACCCGCTCTGCACCGGCAAATGAATGTGGTTGCAGAGCACAGGGTTTTCGTCAACGGCATCGACTATCTCTTTCACAAAATCGCGCGGGTGCGAAGTCGTAAAACGAACGCGCTTCAGCCCTTCCACTTCGCCCATGCGCCGTAGCAGCTTCGCAAAATCGAGGCCCGCGTCCGAGGGGTCCATGTAGCTATTCACATTCTGGCCGAGCAGTGTGATTTCGCTGTAGCCGTTCAACACCAGTTGCCGCGCTTCTTCGAGCACTCCTGCACTGGCCCTGCTTCGTTCCGGCCCTCGCGTCATCGGCACAACACAATAAGCGCAACTCTTGTTGCAGCCCTCAATGATCGTCAGGAATGCCTTGTGCGGATTATCTCGCCGGGTGTAAGGAACTTCAAAGGTGTCTTCCGTATCAAGGCTCAACCCGGTCACACGGCGGTTTCCAGCCTCAAGCTGTACAAGCATTTGTGGGAACTGGTTGTAGCTCGCCGAGCCCGCTACCAGGCTCACGTAAGGCGCCCGGTCGAAAATCTTCTCGCCCTCTTGCTGCGCAACGCAACCCAGTACGCCAATCACCTTGTCCTTGCTCCGCTTCTTGAAGTCATTCAGGCGGTTGAACACTTTCTGCTCCGCCCTGTCCCGAATGCTGCATGTGTTGTAAAGCACAAGGTCTGCTTCATCGGGTGTCTCCACCTGCGAGTAGCCTTTACCCACCAAGGTCCCGATCACCTTCTCGGAATCGTGGACATTCATCTGGCAGCCAAATGTTTCAATGTAAAACTTGTTCATGCGGGGACCAACTCCCATTATAGGGACTGTACAGATTGCTTCCGTCTGCCGATAGTTCCAGCTGAGAAGCATATGCGTCATTTGATCCTTTTCGCAATTTCCCTGAGCGCCCTCGCTCAAACCTACGTCTACGATACCGACGGTCGGCGTGTCCTCCTCGCGGCGCCTTCTGAGAAACGAGAGCGAAAAGTGCTTGAAGACGGCCCGGACGGTCGCATCATTGAAGAATCCATCGAGCGGCGCGACGCCCAGGGCAACAAGATGGCACCCGAAAAGGTGCGCATTATCGAACGCAAGTCTCCAGAAGGAGCAAGCATTGTCGAGACCACCACGTTTCGAGGCGATCTAAATGGCAAATTGTCACCCTCAGAACGCACAGTTGTCACTACCCGGCAACAGGCCGGCCAAACCCTGACTTCAACCATCGTGGAGCAGTCCGGAACGAATGGCATCTTTCAAGCTATCGAGAAGATTGCAGCCCAGACCGTTGCCGTCGACGGCAAACAGCGGACTAATCGCTCAACTTACGTGCTTGACGAGAATGGCCGCTTCATTGAAGCGGTACGCGAGCTAATCGAAAAAGCTCCAGAGGGTCAAGCGACCAAAGAAGTCGTTCAGGAATTTCGCAATGCACCAACCGGAAAGATGGAACTTTCGGGCCAAAAGATCCGCCTGGACAAAAGCAATCCTGACGGCTCCAGCACAAGCGAAATTACAATTTATGGAGTTGCATCTCAGGGCCGCACGGCAGACGGGCCATTGCACATTCGCGAACAACAGCTATTGAGCTCAAAGCCCGGCCCGAACAGTACCCTGGTTGAGTCGATCAGCATCCGCCGGCCTGATCTTGCCGACGCCAAGCTCGGTGCATACCAGAAGGTCGGCGAAAAAATTACTCAATTACCT
>JANXLY010000342.1 GCA_025354885.1 Acidobacteriota bacterium
GAAAGCAGATACGGTTCTGATCATTTACATGAGAGTCTTCCAAAACCGCAGGCCGCGCAATCAAACTACATCGCTCTCCGACCCCAGCGTGTAGTTTTCTACAATTGCCATTTTTGATGGTAAAATACCATTTATGGAAACCACAATTACCATGGACAAAGCTGGCCGCATGGTATTACCCAAAAAAGTGCGCGACGAACTCCGTCTTGAACCGGGGGACAGCCTGGACCTCCTCTCCGATGGCGGACAAATAACCCTTCGCCCCTCCCGCAGCACCACACGTCTGCGCAAAAATCGCGGCGTATGGGTCTTCTCCAGCGGCACTCCTATTCGCGCCGTCGAAACGGATCGTGTACTCGACGATATTCGCCAAGGCAGGCGCAGCGAGTGAAAGCTCTCCTCGACACCTCCATCCTGATCGCTGCATTCTACGAAGACCACGAGCATCACGCCGCAAGCTTCGACCTGCTCCTCCGTCACAAGCGCAAAGATGCCTGCTGTGCTGCCCACAGTCTCGCGGAAGTGTACGCCACGCTGACGGCGATGCCAGGCACCAGGCGCGTGAGCCCTGTAGAAGCCGTGCTCTATCTCGGCAGCTTGCGTGAAAGACTTTCCTGGATCGCCCTCGACGGCGATGAGTACTTGAGCGCCGCAGATCTGGCGGCCGCCAGCGGTGCCTCAAGTGGCGGCATCTACGATGCGATCATCGGGCAATGCTTCCTCAAAAGCCGCGCCGAATGTCTCTTCACCTGGAACCTCAAACACTTCCAGCGGCTGGGATCAATTATCAGAGAAAAAGTCCGGCAACCAGGCGAATAACGCCCTAACTTCAATCTTGCCCGAAGAGTCGAACGATCCTCGCCTCAACCGGTGATCGAAGCTGCGGAACTATATCCGTAGCATCAAGACGTTCTTTGAGAATTTCACCCTTTACCATCTCGTGACGCTGCAGTGCCTCGACAAAGCCCAGATCCTTTTCCCGACCCGCTACCAGTTTTGCAATGGCCAGATCGTGAGCTTCAAGACACCATCCGCGAACGAGTCGAGTATTCGGGCTCGAGACAACAATCAGTCTTTCCTGCCATCCCTTCGGCAACACTGCCGTCTCCGGCCCAACACCGTGAGCGTACTATCCATACACACGATCAAACGGCGATCCTTCCCCAATAGAACCATCGATTAGCCCTGCCCGCTCGGGATGCATCCGGGGATACACAGCTGCCTCTCGCGACACCAGCAACTCAGACGGAGCATCGGGAAACTGACCAAGAATCGCCTGGCTCCCGATCACAATAATGTCGTCGTCATCAGAGATGATTCCAGCGGCCCGAATCAGATACTCCAACTGCAAACGCGTCATAAATTTCCCATCGTTCTTTCGGACTCAACACACCCGCAAAGGGACTCGCCTGCCTCATGGCACGCATCGATTCACTATCCTCCCCAATCAGCACCAGCACTTCTTCTATAGGTCTCGCGAGCACTTCCGCCCAGGCATCCAGATAAGGCTGTGATCGACCGGAACTCTCCGACCATCTCCGCAAATTGTCGCGGGCTATAGCGAGCAAATCTGGTGAAGCTCTCAATTTAAGCGCAATAGCTCGATGCATAGCCAAACTGCGTGCGTCGATTCGTGCATGTCCTTGCTCGAGATTGGAGGCAATCGGCGACACCATGATTGGAGTGTATCAGCCCAACGGCGCACGAACTGAGCTCCGGCCTATCTGCATTTCCTCTGACCTCATCCTGTAGAATCGAACGGAATGCCCCTCTCCCAAGGCGACAAACTCGGCTCCTACCAAAGCCTCTTCGGCATCGGCGAATGCGGTATGGGCGGAGTCTACAAGGCCCGCGACACCCGTCTCCACCACTCGGCGTCGATCAACTAAGTCGCCTCCGGACAAGATCCCCAAACTTCGTTGGCTGTCCCCCGTGCTGTAAGTGCGGCTTGTCCCGCCAACTCCACGCCGTCCAGCCCATTGCCCGTTCGTCGAAGTAATCAAGTAATTTCTCACCCCACGCAAGGTCTTCGTCATCGCCACCAAACTCCCCGGCAAACACCGGCACCTCCCACGCCCTGTCCCCAAAACAGCGGTCCCATTGCTTGCCCTTTACCCGGTACACATGCGTTGAATAAATTACGTTCGGAATCTTCAATGCAACACCTTGCAAGTCGTAACCCCAGTCCAGCCCGCTCACCATCACAACGCGCTCCAGGTCCACCGCTCTCACCGCTCCACTCAACACATAGGCCCAGTCCACCCAGCGCTCCACACTGATTCCGTGCGGCTCATTGAATAGATCAAATACCACATGCGGCACCCCCTTGAAGGCGCTCGCAAGGATATCCCAGCAGACGATGGAAGCGTTGTTCGGCTCCGGTGGCACGCGGTTATCTCCCGGCCCAACGACAGTCTCCTGATCCAGCCACTGCAAATCAAGAATCGTGTAGGCTCCAAGCTCAGCCAACCATTTCACAATCTGTTTCAGCTCCTCGACATAGTCGCTATTTACAACTCTCGACTGCACAAATGGAATCCGCACAACATTACTTCCCCAACCTTCGACAACAATCCGCAGCTCGTCAGGATTCATCCCTGCATAAGGCAAATGAGAATACTCCATGCCGCTGATATTGACGCCGCGCAACAACAAAGGCTTGCCCGTCTCCGCCTCGACGATAGACCGCCCCAAGATGGCCAGCCTCAAAAAAGTCTACCCACCCCGAAGAACCATTTGCGGTGTCCGCGATCACCAACGCTGCCGCCGAGAAAAACTGGACCAATCAGAGTCCGTAACACCACTGCACCTGTAGCATTCACCGGATAACGCAGATCCCGGAAGAGGTCGTAGGTTCGCGCTCCTTGCACAAAGCCAGTCAGAAACACTTTGCTGCCCAGCAGCGAGGGCTGGCTCTTCACCTCATGGAGGATACCAACAGTCCCAATTGAGTAGTTGCGCGCCAGGATTTCGTTAATCCCATAAGCACCCAGTCGCTGTGGGCCTCCCAGTGTAAAAGTCAGCAGGCTCGAGGACAATGGACCAACAACACTCCCGCCCGAGAAGGCGGCGATCAATGAATTTTGCGCTGAGATCGGCTGCGAAAGGATCGAGTTCAATTCGCCCAGGCTATAGCCATAGGCTGGATAGTATTCCGCCCGCACCCTGATCCTGACCCCGCTTCGGGCGATAATCGCATCGTCCTGTCCCTCATACGAATAGCGCATCACAAGTGCATCGCGTCGGAAGCCAAGGGTGGTTAACTGTGGAATTGGAGGCCCGATCCGCTGCTTCGCCTGATACCAGTTGAATTGATAGCCCAACCTCAATTCCGAAAAACGATTGAGCGAAATCCCGGTATCCATGGCCGCTCCTTGTTGACGTAAGCGGTAACTCGAAATTGGAGATCCTGACAAGTACAGGTCGAAAGGGTTGCTCTCAACATAAACACGCGGAGCAAAGAAGAAGCGACTATTCGGCTGAATGGGCTTGTACAATTCGCTCGATGCGCCAAATCGCGATCCAAACCAGACATCGCTCCGCAACTCACTGCGATAACCCCAGAAATCAATCCAGCTGATCCGCGCTCCCATCGAGAAGCGGGTATCGCTGGCATCTACTCCATTGATCTCAACTGCTGGTGTCATGAAGAGAGGTCCACCAGGCTTGGCATTCGCGGTCACTTCGAGTCCCACCTTCCCGTCCCTCACAGCTTGCTGATATCCAAGACTTGCAAAGCGGCCAAGCCCAACTATCTTGGTAAGTTCAGCCTCGAATTTGACCGGGCTCACTC
>JANXLY010000348.1 GCA_025354885.1 Acidobacteriota bacterium
ACTGCTCCGGGTTCATGCGCTCACCCGCGCAACCTACTCGACACTGCGTTTTTTGTCCGGTTCGCCCGGCAACAACACTGTGGCAGTGGACACGATTCAAATCGATAGCGGAAACCAGTTGGTTTGCGAGGCGAATAGTCCCGAGCTATTGCGTTATTCCACAGAACACGGTCTCGAACTTGCAAGCGATGCCGACACCAATCGTGCGAAGGGCCTCATAGCGGCCGCCCTTTTGGACGTGATCGAACCATATCCGTTCTTAGGGTCTTCGGTTGCGGAACTCGCGTGGCGTTGCCATATAGTGCTTGCGCAAACAGACGATTACGATGTGAGTTTCAGCGATCCCGCCATCCCCTTTTCTATTTTCGTTTCCGCACCTGCTCGAAACCACCGAAGTTCCATTCTACGCATCGCCGAGAATCTCATACACGAAACGATGCACTTGCAGCTCACGCTTTTTGAAAGCCTATGCCCGCTGGTCGATACCACACCTACTTGCTCCATTTATTCGCCATGGAAGCAGCAAAAACGTCCAGCACAAGGCATTATGCACGGCCTGTACGTCTTTTCGGTACTTCGTTGGATGTGGAGACAAATCTCGCAGGCAGCCCGCACCAGTATCGATCAAGATTTTGCTCTTCGTCGAATTGCGCAGATCGACGAAGAAGTTGCTGCTTTGCGTGACTTTGAGTATTCTCCAGCGCTTACCGAAGCGGGAAAGTACTTCCTTCATCAGCTCTTTGTAGCGTCGGTGTAAGCTCAAACGCATTTCTAGGAGCTCTGCCAGAATGCAATATCAGGGAAATTCCTTAATCTGCATTAGGACAGGGTGGTCCTTTACCCAGCAACAAAACTTATCCCAAAGTCGAAAGCGGCGAATCTGCTATCTTCTGTCTTCCTTTCGCTAGACAAGCGGCTTCTTGATTGGCTGAAAGACTCTACGGACTTATCAGACCTTCCGATGCGAGGACTAGTAGATGTGCATTTTATGTCGATGTGAACTTTTCGGTTCACAACTATTTTCGACTCTATTTCCAACAGAATCAACATCATCCAAAATCAATAGCTCGTTTTCGCTTCTCTATTTGCTAAGTTTCAAGTCGAGAGAGAGCCCGTGAGCCGCAAGGCCAGCGGGCTCTTTTCCATTTCGAAAAAAGAAAGTAGAGAACAACCATGTCCTCACAAGCAAAAACAGATGCAAATCGCGCTAATGCGCAACACTCCACGGGGCCTACTTCACCAGCAGGCCGCGAAACATCATCCCGAAACGCCGTAAAGCACGGCCTCAATGCAACACCGGGCACCCTCTTCGCCTCCGACACAGAAGCCCAGACCGGCTTCGCCCAGCACATCCAAAAGCTCCGCAAAGACTGTCTACCTGAAGGCACCCTCGAAGACGAAACCTTCCGCCGTTACGCCTTCGCCACTTTCCAGATCAACCGCGCGCAAGCCCTCGAACTCCAGGCTCAGGACCGTTGGGTAAACGATCCCGATCATCCTGTCTGGTTTTCTCAAATGGAGCGCTTCATCAAACTCGGAGCGCTGCAGGAGCGCCGGGCTGACAGAGCTCTCAACGAACTCCGCAAGCTCCAGCGCGACCGCTTCGCCGCACTTGAGGTGCAAGGCGAAATCTATGCCTACGGCAAAGAAGTGAATTTTTCAAAAGTCTTGCCCATCGCCGATCTCCGCACCACCGACCTTTACAAAACCAGCGCCGGCTTGATCGCGATTGCTTTGTTAGCCACAACCGACGAAGCAAAAGCGATCGCCAAAACAAAGCCAGCGCCGGTCGAAGAAGGTGACGACTACATCAAGCTCTCCCACGAAGACCTCATCCGTCTCGGTGTAGAAGCCGGCCATCTCAAACTCTAAACAAACGAACCCACGATAAACCCGGCCCAAGGGCCAACCGATCTTTGAAAATTCGCCCAAGTTTTTGAACCCGAATGGAGGACGCAACAATTGCGCCTGCCGCACAATGGCAAAGATCAAAACACCGGAGAAGGGAAGGTGTACAAGCTGGATAATGGCGGAGAGAGAGGGATTCGAACCCTCGGTAGCTCTTTAGAACTACGACGGTTTAGCAAACCGCTCCTTTCGACCACTCAGGCATCTCTCCGCGCTGTGGCCGTACATTCGTAGACTAGCATAGAGCATGAGGCCTTCTCTATGCTGATTCGAATTCCTCGTCCCTGGCAAATCCCCGACCGCATCGCTACCCCGGAATCGGTCTATTACAAGCGTCGCCAAATCCTGGCCCTCGCCGCATTTCCTTCGATTCTCCCCGCCCTCACTCGCAATCCCGAGTTCATGCTAGACCGTCCCCTCACCGAAGAATGGGCCGCCACCAGCTACAACAACTACTACGAGTTTTCCACCAACAAACAACAAATCAAAGACCTCGCCAAATCTTTCAAACCCCGCCCCTGGACTCTCGAAATCACCGGTCTTTGCGCAAAGCCAAAAATCTGGTCCATCGAAGAAATCGAAAAACAGATGCCCATCGAAGAGCGCCTCTACCGTCACCGCTGCGTCGAAGCCTGGGCGATGGCCGTTCCATGGCTCGGCTTCCCGCTCTCGGAACTCCTCAAACGCGCCGAACCCAACTCCAAAGCCAAATTCGTCCGCTTCATCAGCGTCAACCGTCCCGACGAAATGCCCGGTATCCGCTACTCGGGCAATTACCCCTGGCCCTACTACGAAGCGCTCCGACTAAACGAAGCCATGAACCCCCTCGCCTTCCTCGTTACCGGCATTTACGGCAAGCCCCTTCCCAATCAGAACGGTGCGCCCATTCGCCTCGCCACCCCCTGGAAGTACGGCTTTAAAAGCACCAAGGCCATCGTGAAAATTGAATTCGTAGAAAACCAACCCAACACCTTTTGGAACACCGCCGTCCCCAAAGAATATGGCTTCTACGCAAACGTTAACCCGAAACTGCCCCACGCCCGCTGGAGTCAGGCCGTCGAACAACTCATTCCAAACATGGAACGCGTCGCCACCCAGCCCTACAATGGCTATGCAAAATGGGTGGCTCATATGTACAACGGCTCTGAAATCTGAAATAATTTCACCAAGGAAATTCCATGCGTCGCCGCGACCTCATCACCAGCTACAGCCTCACCGTCCTTGCAGACCAGATCCCGCCCGCTCAGACCCAAACCATCACTCCACAAATGGAGCGTCAATTTGATCGCATCGCTCCTCCCAACAAAGACATCCAGTCTGCCGCCACGATCAACGAGCCGCACATGGCCCTTGTCAATCTCGAGTGCGACGTCTTCATCGCCGGTGGCGGTCTCGCCGGTGTCTGTGCCGCCATCTCGGCCGCTCGCCATGGTGCCAAAGTTGTCCTCGTACAGGATCGCTCCCGTCTCGGCGGCAATTCCTCAAGCGAAGTAAAGATGCACGTCGTCGGTGCCGATTCCCACCGTGGCCGTCCCGGCTGGCGTGAAAGCGGCATCATCGAAGAGCTGCGTATCGAAGACGCCGTTAACAACCCGCAGCGCTGCTGGGAAATGTGGGATTTCCTCCTCTACGACAAAGTCGTCTCAGAGCCCAACATTACCCTCCTGCTTGAAACCATCGTCTACAAGGCCGCCGTCAAGGGCGACCGCATCACCACAGTCCATGCCCGCTGCGACAAGAGCGAACACATCTACCGAATCGAAGCCAAAGTCTTCGTCGATTCCACCGGAGACTCTCGCCTCGCCCTCGAATCCGGCGCATCCTTCCGCATGGGCCGCGAATCCCGAGCCGAATTCAATGAATCCCTCGCTCCCGAAAAGCCAGACCTTGAAACTTTGGGCAGTTCCATCCTCTTCACTTCGCGCCTCTATAATAAACCCATGCCCTTCCGGCCTCCCACCTGGGCTCGCAAAGTGACCAAAGACACCCTGCGCTTTCGCAGCACCGACCAATGGGATTACGGCTATTGGTGGGTCGAATGGGGTGGCAGCAAAGACATCATTCGCGACAACGAGCGGATTCGCCATGAGCTGCTCTCCATCGTCATGGGCGTCTGGGATTACATCAAGAACAGCGGCAACCATACCAATAGCGCTAACTACGCCCTCGACTGGATCGGCATGATGCCCGGCAAGCGCGGCTCCCGCCGCCTCCATGGCGATCACATGCTCACCCAGCAGGATCTCCTCGGTGGAAGTTTTTACGATGCCATCGCCATGGGCGGCTGGCCGATGGATGATCATCCGCCCGGCGGCTTCGATCGCTCCGATCTGCCCCCAAATACAGTCCTCAAGACCCCCGAGGTCTATCCGATCCCCCTGCGCAGTTGCTACTCGAAGAACATCACCAACCTCATGATGGCCGGCCGCAATATCAGTGCCACCCACGCAGCTTTTACGTCCAGCCGGGTCATGGCCACCTGCGCAACAATCGGCCAGGCCGTCGGCACCGCTGCTGCCCTTTGCGTCGAAAAATCAAAGCTCCCCCGCCAGCTCGCTGAAGATAAACAACTCGTCTCGATCCTGCAGCAACGCCTCATCCGCGACGACCAGACCATCAAGGGTAAGCCGGGTGAGCTGCTTCGAAACGAAGACACCTCCGACTTGGCCCGCAAAGCTTCAATCTCTAGTTCCGGCAACATCGGTGAAGCGGTCGCCCCCCTCGCCATCGACGGCATTACCCGCGATATCCCCAAGGGTCCCATCCACCACTGGGCTGGTCCTCTCACATCCAAAGGAGCCTGGCTCGACCTGAAATGGGACAGTCCGCGTAAAGTCAGCCAGGTACAGCTCACCTTCGACACCGGCTTTGGCCGCCAGCTCTTCCTAAGCGCGAACCCAAGCTTCGTCCGGCAGGATGCCCCTCGCACCCCTCAGCCCGAAACTGTAAAGGACTACACAGTGCAGGTCCGCAAAAAAGGTGCAACTGACTTCACCACTGTCGCCACCGTCAAAGGCAACTACCAACGCCTCAACCGCCTCAAATTCGATGCCGTCGATGCTGAAGCGGTCCGCATCCACATCACCGCTACCAACGGCATCGATGAAGCCCGCATTTTCGAAGTCCGCTGCTATGCCTGATTGGCGCTGCTTCAGCCGTGCAATCGCCGTCTGGCTTCTGATGATGCTGGCCGAAACGTGCCACGGCATTCTCCGCACGCTCTACCTTGCCCCTCTGGTAGGCGACTTCCGCGCCCGCCAGATCTGCACCTTTACCGGAGCGGCAATTCTGCTCGCTATCGCCTATTGGTTCCACGACTGGATCGGTGCAAACACCCGCAAACAGCAACTCACCATCGGAGTTCTTTGGCTGATTTGGACTGTTTGCTTTGAAATCTTGCTCGGTGTCTTCGTCGCTGGACTTTCCTGGTACGAAGTCACCGCCGACTTCCGAGTCTGGCAAGGCGGGCTTCTCCCAATTGGGCTCGTCGCGCTCGCTCTCTCACTTCGAATCTCAAATTGGCTCCACCGCAGGCGTCGATTGGTATCCTGAAGTCGAATAGATGCTTTCGCCTCGCTTAGGACTTCAAGTTTCGCAAAAGCAGACGCTGACCCCTGGCCTAGTACAGTTGGTCACGGTCCTCCAGCTGAATCGGCTGGAATTGAAGGAGATGATCAGCCAGGAAATGGTTGCCAATCCCTTCCTCGATGAAAGCGAGGATGGCGAAGAACTGACTCCGCAGGAAGTCCAGAACCTGCTCGAAGCCGAACGCATTTCCGATCCGAGCGACCAGGCCGTCATGGAAATGCTCGATGCTCCGCCCTCCGCTTCCTATGAGGGCGAAGTGGAATACGAGGCTCCCCCCGAGTACACCGCCGAAGCCTCCCAGGATCCAGCCGAAGCCCCCAAAGCCGCCGACCCCTTCGACGAAATCGACTTCGGCAGCTACTTCGACGAATACCTCGACCCCGGCCACAAGACCCCCGCTGGCGAAACGATTGAGAAACCCTCCTTCGAAACTTTCCTCTCCTCGCCCATCACTCTCTCGAGTCACCTCACTTCGCAACTCAGTCTCATCTTGATGAACGACTCCGAGCGCATAGCCGCCGAAGCGATCATCGGTAACCTCAACGAATTCGGCTATCTCCTCGAACCCATCGAAGAAATCGGCAAAGCCGAGGGCCTCACCTTTGATGACATGGAAGATGGCCTCGAAATCGTTCATGGTCTCGATCCTGCCGGCATCGGAGCACGCGACCTCCGCGAATGCCTCCTCCTTCAACTCAAGAGCCGCGGGGCTAAAGGCGGAGTCGCCTGGCAGATCATCCACGACCACATGCGCCAGATCGAGCGTAAAGAATTCAGGGAGATCGCCAAACTCCTCGGCCGTCCCCTCCATCACATTGAGATTGCCCTCAACGTCATCCGCAAGCTCGACCCCCAGCCCGGTCTTCGCTACACAAGTCAGGCACCTCAAACCGTCGAGCCGGACGTTTACATTTTCAAGGATGGCGAAGACTACCTCATCCAGTTGAACGACGAAGACATGCCGCAAATCCGCCTCAATCCCGGTTACCGCCGCATGCTCGACAAAGATCATACGCCAGAGAAGGACGTCCGCAACTACATTCGCGAGCGCTACTCCAGCGCCCTCATGCTGATGAAGAACATCGAACAGCGCCGCCAGACCATCCTCAAGGTTTGCCAATGTGTGGTCGAACGCCAGCGTGACTTTCTCGAAGATGGAATCGATAGCATTCAGCCGATGATGATCAAGGATTTGGCCGAAGAGATTGGTGTGCATCCATCCACGGTCAGCCGTGCCGTTGCCGGCAAATACGTCCACACGCCCCAGGGCGTCTTTGAACTTCGCTACTTTTTCTCCGAAGCTGTCCAGGGCCCGGCTGGTGCCGGCACTGCGCTGCTCGTCCTCAAGCGCAAGGTCAAGAAGATGATTGAAGAAGAAGATTCCGCCCACCCTTTAACTGACGATCAGATCACCGCTCGCCTCAACGACGACGGAATTTCTGTGACCCGTCGCACTGTCGCCAAGTACCGCGAAGACATGAAGATTCCCTCGACGCATCAGCGCCGTGTGAAGCAGTAGAGCACTCCAAAATGAAAATCCATTACACCGGAAAACTTGCACCACTCACTAAAGAGCAGCAAAAGAACCTCGAAAACCACTTTGCCAAACTTGCAAAGTTCGTTGATCAAAAGGGAGATCGCGAAGCGCATGTGATGCTGACGAGTCAGCGCTTCATCCAGAAAGCCGAAGTCACCATGAATTACAACAGCCACCAGGCTGTCGGCATGGCGACTCATAAAGATCAGTTCCTCGCCTTGCTTGCTTCGATCGACAAGCTCGAGAAACAACTCCACAAGTTGCATGACAAGCGGGTCGATGCCAAGCGTCACGGCAATGGCATCAACGGCAAAAAGGCCCCCATCCCTTCTGTCGTTCCTGCTGAAACAGTCAAGAAGTCCAAGGTTAAGACTCTGAAGCCAACCAGAGTCCAGCGCAGCTCCAAGCCAATATCTGTTGAGGAAGCCCCCATGGCAATCAAGCCAAATTCCACGTATCTTGTATTTGAGGAGTTGGGCACGAAACTGATCCACGTCCTCGTTCGTCGTGAAAATGGAGAATTCGACCTCATCGAAGCACGCTAATGCATCCCGCATCTCCACCAGCTGAACTCGTCATCATTACGGGCCTGAGTGGCTCAGGCAAGGGCACTGTCCTCAAATGTTTTGAGGACATGGGTTACTACGCAGTAGACAACCTCCCGCTCGATCTCTTTCCGAAATTTGCCGAGCTTACCCGGGACGCTTCGAGGATCCGCCAGTCCGCACTGGTGGTAGACGTTCGCGAGGGGCAAGCTCTCGAGCGCTTCCCCGCGCTTTATCGTGAAGTTTCAGCCAAGGTTCCGACTAAGCTCATCTTCCTCGAAGCCGATGACGCTTCACTGGTGCGTCGATTCTCAGAAACGCGCCGCCCTCACCCCCTCGGGCAGAGTCGCTCGGTGATCAAGAATGTTCAAGCCGAGCGACATCTGCTCGAAGAGATCCGCTCGCTTGCGACCATCACCGTCAACACTTCAAAGTTCAACGTTCACGAACTCCGTGCGCTGATTGAAGAACAGTTCTCGGTTGCAGGCAGTGAACCCCGCATCGGGATCCACATCACCAGCTTCGGTTTCCGCAACGGAATCCAGCAGGATGCCGACCTTGTCTTCGATGTCCGTTTTCTCCCGAATCCAAACTACATTCCGGAATTCAAGCCGCTCACCGGCAAACATCCCAGCGTCGCCCGCTACATCCGCAGCTTTCCGCAAACTCAGGAATTCCTTACCAAGGTGACCGAGATGCTCTCCTACCTGCTTCCTCACTACATCAAAGAGGGCAAGAGCTATCTCACCATCGGCTTTGGTTGCACCGGCGGCCAACACCGCAGCGTCATGATCGCCGAAGAGGTTGCCAAGCGCCTCAAGCGAACCGGCTTCCCGATCAAAGTTCATCATCGCGATGCCTTGTCCAAATCCGGCAAGAAACGTGGCTAAACAGCTCCTTTTGATCTTCGCCATGGCTTTCGCCGTGCGCCTCACCCACACCCACATCCTCTGGATTGAAGAAGCCTACCCAATGACAGCGGCCATCCAGATGCTGCATGGCCGCTGGCCCTATGCCGACTTCTGGTTTGATAAGCCGCCGCTCAGCGCAGCACTTTACCTGCTTTGGGGAGCAGCTCCCGGCTGGTTGCTCCGCTTGGCGGGAGCACTCTATGTAACGCTCTGCGCCGCGCTTGCTCATCGTCTCGGTGGCCGTTACGCGGCCTGGTTGATGGCTGTCTATTTAAGTTTCGGCATCCCCTCGGCCGTGATGGCTCTTGCGCCAGACTTGTTGTTGGTCGCTCCTCATCTGGCTGCCGTTTGGATGGCACAGACAGGGCGCCCCTGGCTCGCCGGTATCCTGAGCGGTGTTGCCCTTCTGGTTCACACCAAGGGCATCTTCGTCCTTGCAGCGGCCCTGCTCTGGTCACCGAACTGGCGCACTCTCGCCGGCTTTGCTTCTACGCTGCCGATTCATGCGCTGTTCGGGCCGCAATACTGGCAGCAGGTCTGGTGGTGGGGCCGTATCTACTCGAGCACAACTTTCCTAACTAATCCGCTTGCTGAATTCCTTCGCCGCACAGCCAATTGGGTAGGCTTCCAGTCAGCAGCAGTCATCGCGGCCTTCCTACCTTGGCGCAATCTCGCTTGGCGCAACTGGGCCTGGCTCGCACTTTCGCTGGTCAGCGTCGCGATGGGCTTGCGCTTCTTTCCCCGCTACTATTTCTTCCTGCTTGTACCCGTCGTTGTCCTCGCTGGCAGAAGCCTCGAGCAACTGGCTCCCCGCTGGCGAATCGCAGTGCTTGCACTCCTGTTGATTCCCGTTTTGCGTTTTGCTCCCCGCAATGTCCAGCTCGCCTTCGGTAATGAAAGCTGGGATGACCTTGCACTCTTCCATGACAGCCAGGCCATCGCGACCTATCTGAATCAGCAGGCCAAGCCGCAAGACACTCTCTTCGTTTGGGGCTACCGTCCTGATATAGACGCCCTGTCACGTTTGAAGGGCGGCACGCCATTTCTTGAAAGCCAGCCACTCGACTGCATCTTTGCCGACCGCCATCTCCGCGAATTCAAGCCGATGCCTGCACTCGGTTGCGAGGACCGCCTCAAGCGCTTTCGCGAATCAGAACCATCCTGGCTGGTCGATGGGCTTGGGCCATCGAATGTCCGCTTGCGCCTCGA
>JANXLY010000357.1 GCA_025354885.1 Acidobacteriota bacterium
TTGCGAGTGCTTCGCGGGCGCTGCAGTCGAAAGACTACGTGCAGGCCGAAGTCGGCTTTCGCGAAGTGCTGCGGCGCGAACCGGGCAATCTTGGCGCTCTTGGCAATCTTGGGGTTCTCTATAGCCGCCAAAACCTGCCCGCGAAAGCAGTCGAGATTTATCAGCGCGCACTGAAAATTGCGCCGCGTGAGCCCGGCCTGATTTTGAATCTCGGCCTGGCCTATATGAAGCTGGACGCTCACGCAAAAGCAAAGCCACTCTTTGCTCAACTGTCTTTGCAGCCATCTCCGCGACAACAACAAGCTCTCGAATTACTCGGTATCTGTCAGTTGCAGACCGGCGACACGGCAAGCGCGATTGCAACGCTGGAGCCGCTGCTGGCTGGCCCGCAAGCTTCGCCCGGCGTCTACCACTTTCTCGCTCTCGCTTACGTGAAGCAGCAACGCCTTCCGCGCGCGCAACAGGTGCTAGATCAGTTGCTGATGCGCTTGCCCACTGCCCAGGCCAACTACCTTGAAGGGCGCGTCTGGTATGACGCAGCCATTTTCGATCAGGCTCTGGCAAGTTTTGATAAAGCTGCAACTGCCAACGCGCAACTGCCTGGGCTGGCGCTTGAGCGGGGCAAGACGCAGTTGAGCCTGCGCAATCCGGAAGAAGCCGCCAAGCTGCTTCGGCTGGCTCTCGCACAGGACACCAGCGATCTTGAGGCTCGCTATTTTCTAGGAGCACTGCTCGTACAGCAGGGCCAGAACGAAGAAGCCACGCCGTTGCTCATTTCTGTACGGGAAGCGCGCCCCGATCTATGGGGAACTTCCTATTATCTTGGCAAGGCTCAGCTTGCACTGGGCAATGCTGCAGCTGCGTTGCCGCTGCTGAGGACAGCGGCCAGCCGGGCCCCGGAAGAAGCTCCCGTTCACTATCAACTGGCTCGTGCGCTCCAGGCTCTCGGCCGCAAGGCGGAAGCGAAACTTGCATTTGCTCGCGTCTCGCGTTTGCAGTCGAAAGCGAATTCTGAGTCGATCCTGATGAAATAGGCACAGGCATTTCGCTTGGGACGAATTCTGGTTCAGTTAATGCCGTCGGCCGTGGGATGCTTTCGCGCTCGATATGAAGTACATCCTACTTTGGCAATCTCGCCTTTGATGCCCTTGGAAGGCGCTGGCTCGCAACTGGCAGAACAAACGGGTGCCATCTTTCCATTTGCACGAATCAGGGAACTTCGAAACGTGGTTACGAATTCGCGACAATCCATCGTCGAACGCTACCCCGGCAAAGAGTCTTACCCGGGTCGATTCATTATCACAACGCAGGCAAAGGTAAAGGCCCGATTTCTGCTTCCCATCGACATTTCAAATTTACTCGATCAGGCATCCAGCATGTACGACACGCTCACGGGCACCCAAAATCCAGCAACATTCCAAATTCCAGCAAGTTGTTAAGTAATTAATCATCTCCGATGCCTGCAGCGTAAGATAAACTTTCTCCAACTTCAGTCCGCTGAATTAAGACTCTCGCCTTTTGGAGGCAATCGTGAAATCTCTCTCTACTTTTTTGGTCGCAGTTGCGCTCGGCAGCTCTGCCCTCTATTCGCAAACCGCTTCAGGCTCGCTTTCTGGAATCGTCCTCGATAGCCAAAATGCTTCACTTGCCGGAGCAACCATCACCATGACTGACCAGGAAAAGCGAAGCATGCAAAAATCCGCCGCCGATAGTGCAGGCCGCTTTACCTTTCAGCAGATGCCCCCTGGCAACTACACAATCACTGTGGAAGCGAAAGGCTTCCGCAAGATTGAAAAGAAGAACATCGTTCTAAACGCAAACGACAAGATCGCGCTGACACCTTTCATTCTCGAAGTGGGGTCTGTTGACCAGATCATAGAAGTAACCGCTCAAACACTCGAATTGAAAACAGAGAGTGCAGAACGTGGGGAAGCCATCGTCGGCAAACAGCTACAGAATGTCGCTGTCAACGGACGCGGCTATCTGGCCCTGGTTGGTCTCGCCCCGGGTGTGGTGAGCACGGTGAACCTGCAGACGGCTGGAAGCGGCGGTTTGGGCTCCATTTCCGCCAATGGTGCACGCACCAGTCAAAACAATCTGACTCTGGACGGAATCGGAAATGTCGATACCGGAAGCAACGGCGGACAACTTGCCACAGTCAGCCTCGATTCGGTGCAGGAGTTCAAGATTCTGACCAGCAATTATCAGGCAGAATATGGCCGCTCGTCGGGTGCACAAATCAGCGTCGTCACCAAGAGTGGCGGGCAGGACTTTCATGGCAGTGGCTATCTTTTCCATCGCCACGAAGGTCTGAATGCAAACAACTGGAGGAACAACCGTGACAACATTCAGCGCAATAAATATCGCTATAACGATCCCGGCTACACCATCGGCGGACCTGTTTTTATTCCCAAACTTTTCAATCAGAAAAAAGAAAAACTCTTCTTCTTCTTCAGTCAGGAGTATCAGTTGCAGTTAGTTCCGCAGGGCACTCGAAACATCACCATGCCGACAGCCCTCGAACGCAAAGGCGACTTTTCGCAAACGGTAGACAATAACGGCAACCCGTTTCCCTACATCAAGGACCCGCTCTCCACAAGTCCCTGCAACGCTTCGAATGTGTCGGGCTGTTTTGCCGATGGGGGTGTGGTGGGCCGCATTCCTGCCAGCCGTCTGTATGCACCCGGACTGGCGATCCTGAATTTCTATCCCCTTCCCAATGCCCAAGTCGCCAGCAACAAGGGATTCAACTTTCAGTCTCAGGTTTCCGACACACAGCCCCGTCGCGAAGATCTTGTACGAATTGACTACAATCTCAGCTCCAAATGGCGAGTATTCGGACGCATCGTCAACAACACCGATGCAATCACTACCAACTACGCCTCTTTCGTTCTGAACGGAAATTTTGCCAGCGGCACTCAGCACATTGACAAACGCCCGGCACGCAACTACGCCTTCACCGCGACCACAATCATTAACCCCACGATGACCAATGAGGCAACTTTTGGAGTCGGGCAGAACAAGATCAATATTGATGCCAACAGCGATGGGCTTTCACGCACTAAGAACGGCTTTTCTTCATTGCCGCAGCTTTACCCGAGTGCTGTTCAGAACGATTATCAACCAGGCTTCAATTTCGGCGGATCGCGACTGGCCAATGGCCCGACGCGCAATACCCCCGATGCTCCGTTTGTGAATTACAACACCACCATTGACATGATTGACAACGTAACCAAAGTATTGGGTGCGCATACGATCAAGTCCGGCTTCTATTTCTCAAGAAGCCGCAAGGATCAGTCGTCCTTCGCGCCCTTCAATGGCAATTTCAATTTCGGCGACAACAGCAGTAATCCGCTCGACACAGGCTATGGTTATGCCAACGCAGCAGTGGGTGTCTACCAGACCTTCCAGCAGGCTTCACAATATGCCAATGGCATGTATCGTTACTCTCAAATCGAAGGTTATGTCCAGGACAACTGGAAGATCACGCGGCGCCTGACCCTCGATTTCGGCTTGCGATTGAACTGGATTCAACCTCAGTTCGATGCCTCCCTGCAAACTGCAACATTCTTACCAGAACGCTTCGATCCCAGCAGGGCTTCGCGTTTGTGGCGCCCGGCCTTGAATGCCGCAGGAGCTCAGATCGCAGTTGACCCTCTTACCGGACTGACCAACCCAGTAACTTCGGTTGGCCGCATCATCACCGGTTCAGGCAATGTCCTCAATGGCATTGCGCGGGCCGGCAAGGACGTCTCCAAGTATCTGATGGAGAATCGGGGCATTCACTATGGTCCCCGTTTCGGCTTTGCTTACGACGTTACTGGCAAGCAAAACCTTGTTGTTCGTGGTGGCGGTGGCATTTTTTATGACCGCTTTCAGGGCAATGAAGTGTTTGCGATGCTGCAGAATCCTCCCACAACATTCTCACCCACCTTGTTCAATGGCTTTATCAAGGATATTGATCCGAAGAGCGCACTCCTTGCTCCTCCCAACCTCGACGCCTTCAGCTTCGAGGGCAAAGTGGCTACGGTCTATAACTTCAACTTTGGTGTCCAGTCCAAACTGCCCGGCGGCTTTGTGCTCGACACTGCTTACGTTGGCTCGCTTGCCCGCCACCTTTTGCAGCGCGTCAATCTGAATGCAATTCCGTACGGCGCTACGTTCCTTGCCAAAAATCAGGATCCGACCAAGGTCGCTGCTGCCCCCAATGCTTTGCTCGGCAACAACGCATTCAATCAAGACTTTCTGCGCCCCTACCAGGGCTTCGGAAACATCAATCTGCATCAGATGGGAGGCACTTCAAATTACAACTCGCTGCAGGTTGGCTTGAACCGTCGTTTCGCCAACGGCTTTCTCTTTGGGATGGCTTATACCTGGAGCAAGGCCTTGACAACGGCGAGCGGTGACGGCGGCTTCTTCCGCATCGACGAATTTAATCGCAAAGCCAACTATGGACTTGCCGATTTCCATCGCAAACACACCTTGGTCTTCAACTACGTTTATGAAATTCCTGGCATTTCCCGCTTTATGGGTGACAAGAGCTGGGTCAGGACGGTCGTCGATGGCTGGCAGCTTTCTGGCATCAGTTCCTTCCAGACAGGCCAGCCTTTTGCTGCCGGCTTCACTATTCCGTCGGTAGGGAATACCAACCTGACCGGCTCCTATACGGAAGGCGCGCGCATCAACCTGATCGGCAATCCTGTTGCGGGAGTCAGCGGCGATGAATATCACTTCCTGAATCCAGCTGCTTTCACCCTTCCTCCGGTTGGGACACTCGGAATCACGGCTCCGGTCAACTACATCATTCGGCCCGGAATCGCTAACAACGATTTTTCGATCCAAAAGACCTTTGCTTTTACCGAGCGTTTTCGTCTCCAGTTGCGCGCCGACGCATTCAACGTGCTGAACCATACCCAATTCAATGGAATTAATAGCACTCTGAATTTCACAAGCATCACCAACGGAACTCCAACCAATCTTCCCTTCAATGCTGACGGCAGCTTGCGCGACAAGAATGGCTTTGGAACAGTGAGTGGTGCGCGTGATCCTCGCATTATGCAACTGGTGGTTCGCTTCCAGTTCTAATTGCCTGCTCGGGTTCAAACAAGAGGCTGCCTGTGCTCCCAAGTACCCGCCAGCCTTTTTGATTTGAATCTGAAGCTTCACCTCTAAGAAATCAAGGCGATACAATAGGCGCACATGACGGCCCGTACCTGTCTATTCCTGCTCGCATGTCTTCCGCTTCATTCTCAGGGTTGGCTGCCCTTGGTCGACTGGCGCACTACGCCGTTTGCGAATCATGGCGAGGTCCGCATCAAAGCGGACTTGGTTTCTCTCGACCCCGGCGCTCCCATGACCGGCGTCACGGCCCCGGGCTTCAAGACCCGCCTCAACTACGAAATCCGCTTTGAAGCATCTCGCCTTCGCGGCAACGACTTCTTCGCCTCGCTCACCTTCCCTTACAAGGATTCATACGCCACCTGGGTCAATGGCGGCTGGGGCGGAGACATCATCGGCATCTCTTCGATTGATAATTGGGATGCCAGTGAAAACGAAACTCGCGCTTACTTCAACTTTGAAAATGATCGCTACTATCGGTTTCGTCTGCAGGTGTCGGCAACTCACATCAAAGCCTGGATCGACGACAAACAGGTGATTGATCTGGCAGTGAATGGCAGGGCCATAGGACTGAGAAGGGGCATGGATCTCACCATGCCCCTAAGTCTTTTCAGCTACAATACCGGGTCTTCGATTCGCAAGGTCGAATACCGGATCTTGCCTACCCGTTGAGCTTCCAGTTCGGGCGATACTCACGACGCAAATAGTCATTTGCTTCGTTTGAATTCGTCACGCGGCCACTTGCGCCATCGTAGGCGAGCTTCTTGCCAGCCCTGTGCGCGACAAGGCCAAGCAGCATCTGCTCAATCATGGTGCCAGCATAATCGAAGTCGCAATTGGTCTTGGTGCTGGTGCCGTGCACTGCATTGGCATGCATGCCTTTGCAGGCCTCAAGCCACTCCACCTGAAACACATCGGGAGCCGATTGCGGACGTCCCGCCAGGATCGATTCAACATTCGGATTCGGCAACCCGAGGGCAGCCGGCAAACCGTTCTCAAGAAACTGCACATCTGCCCAGCCCGTCTTGCCTGGTGCCTGATTGGGCGCAGCAGTGAAGCCTTTCGGCAACGCCGGTGGCGGGCCTGAAGCGGGCCGACGCTGCGGCAGCCCCTGTGTTACCTGACCTGTACCACCGATCAGCGGCAACAAATCCTGCTTGCTGCGACGCTTGTAGTAAGTGAAGTCTCCATCGTCATTGTTTGGAATGATCACTCGAGTCGTGAAGTCGGCGAAGATGCTGCCCTTCGTACCTTCAAAGATCGCGCCATTCCCGACGTTCGCCAGGTTGATGTAGCCCTTGGGTGCTGCAGGCTTCAATCCACCCTGATACCAGACCACCTCGATCGGGCCGCGCCAGCTATTCGCCGGATGTTCAAAATGCGCCTTCAGCTTGACCGGGCAAATCTCGGCATTGTACTTGTCGCTCACATCGGTATCGATCTCGACACTCGACGGCGCACCGGCATCAATTACATTCCAGACCAGATCCATCGTGTGTGCGCCCATGTCACCCATTTGACCCACCCCAAAGTCGCGATACATATTCCAGAACAGGCAGTTCAGGCCGTTCGAGCCGCCAAAATACTGCGGGCTATATGCGTGATACGGCGATGGCCCGATCCATTGCTCATAGTGCAATTCCGCCGGCGGATTCCCTTCCCCCTTTGGATAACCAGGACGTGGCAACTCGCGCGCATCCCAGCTGTGTACGCGCTGCAGATCCCCTATCGCTCCGTCGAGCACGAGTTCCCGCAAGCGTTCAAAATTCGGATAGGCGTGGCGCTGTGTGCCGTGTTGCGTCGCCAGCTTTGTGCGCTGACGCAAATAATTCGCCCTAACCGTGCGGGCTTCTTCTACGGTGATGCCGAGCGGCTTTTCGCAGAACACATGCATGCCGCGGTTCATCGCCCAATTCGCAATAAACGCGTGATGATGATCGGCGGTGCAGATGACAACGGCTTCTACATCTTTTTGATCCATGACACGCCGCCAGTCCCAGTGCGTTTTCGCTTTCGGAAAGACCTGCGCTGCCTCGCGGATCCGCAAATCATTTACGTCACAGATCGCCACAACATTCTCGTTCCGCAACGAATTGTAGTGCGCCGTGCCGCGCCCCCAAACGCCCATCAACGCAACATTCAGTTTATTGCTGGGTGCCGTCTGCCCTCGCAACATTCCACTCTTCAAGATCGTCAGGCCCGCAGCCGTGGTCAGCAGTTCGCGTCGTTTCATGCCGCTATCGTATCCGATTCAGCCCAATAACGGTAAAGTGGGGGAACAGATATGAAGCAACTTCTTATTACAACCACGTTGATTCTTGCCACGGTTGGCTTTGCCACCGCGCAGCAAAAGAAAACCCCCGCCAGCCCGCCTGCCGAAGCTACAGCCATGTTTGGCGGCAAAGCCGTCAGCATCAAGTATGGTTCGCCTTCTGTAAAAGGTCGCAAGATTTTTGGCGGCCTCGTTCCCTTTGGTGAAGTCTGGCGCGCCGGTGCCAATTCTGCAACAGCATTGCACACCGAAACGGACCTCATGATCGGCAGCCTCAGCGTTCCCAAGGGCGACTACACCATCTACGTACTGCCGAGCGCTACGGAATGGATGCTAATCATCAACAAGCAGACCGGCCAGTGGGGTACGGAATACAGCCAGTCGAACGATCTTGGCCGCGTAAAGATGACCGTGAAAGCTACACCCGCTCTCGTTGAATCCTATAAGATGACTCTCACGGCAGCTGCTCTGCAGCTCGAATGGGAAAACACTGTTGCTACCATCCCGGTCAAGGCGAAGTAATCGCTCTTAGGGATTTAGCTTTTTCATCTCCGCAAGGGTGATCGCCGTGCTGCCGCAGTCTGTAACACTTTCCTCAAAGTGTCTGCTGCCTGAATCGGTGTGGCAGCACCCTTGCCGAATCCACTAACCTCGACGCAGACTATCAGCTCAATTCGACGCGCCCGGTGCTGTCGCCAAATCGTTCGAGGGGCACATCCACCCGGTCCAGCATATGCAGGAACAGGTTGGATACCGGAGTCTTTTCTTTCACGGCAACATGGCGCCCACCACGAAATCCACCCGCATGCCCGGCCAGAATCAACGGGAGATTGTCATGAGAATGGCCGTTGCCATCGCTAATCGAAGCACCATAAAGAATAGCCGAATGGTCGAGCAGGGATCCATCCCCATCCTGAGTCTGCTTCATCTTCCCGAGGAAGTGGCTGAAGAGCTCGACATGCAGGCAATTGATCTTCGTTATTTTTTCGATAAAGTCCGGATGCCCGCGATGGTGCGTGAGCGGATGATGAGGATCGGGAACACCGATCTCGGGATAGGTACGCACACTGCCTTCGCGTCCCAGCATCATGGTTGAAACCCGGGTCAGATCGGATTGAAATGCAACGACCTGCAAATCGAAGATCAGCTTCACATACTCGGAATAAGAAAATGGGATTCCGCTCGGCTTCTCACCGGTTGGCACTTCAGGATCGTTTTCGGCTTTGGCAATCCGGGTCTCCACCTCACGAATCGAAGTGAGATACTCATCAATCTTTCGGCGATCCATCGCTCCCAAACCCTTCGCCAGCGACTGTGTGCTCTCGCGGGTCAGATCGAGAATACTGTTTTTGTAGAGAGCCCGGCGTGCCTTGGTCGATGCATCTAGACTCGGGTCTACTGTGCCAAATAGACGCTCAAACACAGAGCGCGGATTCACTTCCACAGCCATCGGCGTATCCGGATTTTTCCACGACAAGGTATTTGTATAAGCGCAACTCGACCCTGTGTCGCAATTGCCGATCATGCGCGAATCCTCGCAGCCCAACTGCAAAGAAGGCACCCTTGTCTCGGCTGCAAATTGCAGCGCCGCTACCTGATCAAAAGTCGTCCCTGCATGTACGTCCGCGCCCGCAGTGTATTTAGGAATCGAGCCGGACAGAAAGCTCCCGGAGGCCTTGGCGTGAGCGCCGCCCTTTGAGTTGTTTGCTGCAAGATTTGACAAGCCCGCAATTACGACCATGTCTTCGCGAAACTTCTCAAGCGGCTTCAGGATTCTGGTGAATTCATAATTCGCGCCGGTCGTCTTCGGCGACCATTCGGGCATGACGATACCATTCGGCACATATACGACAGAGATGCGACGTGCCTGCTTCTTCGCCGACGGAGCAGCAAAGGCCGGATGCATCGCATCGAGAAACGGCAGTCCAATCGCAACTCCAGCGCCACGCAAGAGCATTCGGCGCGAAACAGTTTTCTTGCTTACAAAGTTCATGGTTTCTCCGTTACACGCCGCATCTGAAACGGCAGACTCTTCACAATTTCTTCTACCATCGCACTAAAGCGATAGTTGCCAGCCGGCAAGCCAGCCGCAATCGCATTCACTGCAGGTCTGTCTGCCCGCTCCAGCCCTCGTCCCAGAGCATAGATCAGCAACTTCTCGCTCAATCCCTTCACGTAGGCTTCCTGGTCCTGGGCGAGTAATTGCTTCAATTGCGACGGCCCGGCAAAGGGCCGATTCCCTGGCAGCATTCCCGTAGCTTCTACCGGATACTTGCCATCCTGATCGCGCCACTTTCCAATCCCATCAAAGTTTTCAAGACCAAAGCCCAGTGGATCCATCCGTGAGTGACAGCTTGCGCAAGCCGGATTCTTGCGGTGCAGTTCCATCTGCTGACGCAGACTTGCGCTCTCGCCCACCTTCGTGTCATCGAGAGCCGGCACCATCGCCGGAGGAGGAGGCGGTGGTGCATTGAGCAGATTTTCGAGAATCCATTTGCCGCGCAACACTGGTGAAGTGCGCGTGGAATAGGAGGTGGTGGTCAACACACTTGCTTGCGCCAGGATGCCGCCGCCTCGCGCTGTCCCGCTCATGTCCACACGCCGAAATTCCTGCCCAACGACGCCCGGTACACCGTAGAATCGCGCCAGGCGTTCATTCAGATAACTGTGCTTCGCATCCATCACCTCAAGCACACTGCCATCCTGCCGGATCATGTTTTCGAGAAAAAGGAAAGTCTCCTGCCGCATCGAGTTGCGCAGGCTTTCGTCAAAATCCGGAAAGCGATCTCCATCCGGTTTCATTACATCGATGTTTTTGAATTGCAGCCATTGCCCGGCAAAGTTCTCCACCAGTGCTTTGGATTTTTCGTCCCGCAGCATCCTGGCTAATTGTGCCTTCAGCACCGCGGGCTGTCGCAACACCTTTTGTCCTGCCAGGCGCAGCAGTGTTTCATCGGGCATTGTGCTCCACAGGAAGTAGGAAAGACGCGTTGCGAGTTCGTAGTCATCGAGCGGTGCGTAATCCTGTTTCGCAACCGCCAGGCCGTCTTTCTCCACACGGAACAAGAAATGAGGCGATACGAGCACACCTTGCAAAGCCGTCGCGATCCCCTCCCGAAAGCTGTCCCCCTGCTTTCTTGCCAGTGCGTACAACTTCACATAAGGCGTTAGTTCTGCGCCTTTCACTGGCCGCCGAAAAGCACGCCGCGCAAAGCTCTTCATGATCATTTGCGCACAGGCATCGGTTTCAGCTTTGCAGACGAAGATCCGTTGCAGGCTCAGCGCGCTCGGGCCCGTAGGTTGTGTGAACGGCCCACCCACATCCATAGATTCAAAGCGATTATCCACGCGGTTGTCAACCCGGTCCGTTTTGATCCTGGTGCCATACTTCCGCAACAACTCAATATCTTTTTCAGTCAGCTTGCCTCTGGCAGACTCAAGCTTTGGCAAGTCTACAGGATTCGAGGGGTTCGGTCCGCCAAACTTCGGCGGCAATCCCTCGTAGAGCTTCAGGTAGGTCGCAGACAGCAAATGCTCTCCGGCCTGGACATTGCTGCGGACTTCACAGATTCGTCCTTCGAGGTCTTCAGCATCCACCACCCAACTCTGGATCATCTTGCCGTCGATGTAGAAAACTGGCGTTACTGCGTCGGAACCATTTGGGCGGTGCCCATTGAGCACGAGCCGAAAACTGTACTCGCCATCCAATGGAAAACGATGTAACACGTGCGTTGCATGATGAGAGCTCAAGCCAGTCTTGTCATAATTGATCAAGTCGTTGGGCAGCTTGGGAATGCGCACCGGCGAGGGGTAATGCACAGCAGCAGGCTTCAACTTCTCGGGGCCAAACACAGCAGTGCGCACCGCGCGCTCTGCGGCGTAGAGATACTTTTCGAGCAAGACAGGCGACAGACTCAAAGCATCGGCAATATTGTCAAACCCGTAGGCAGCTTCATCATTTGGAAAGCTCTCGGCAGGCTGTATGTCGACGCCTAGCAGATCGCGCAACGTATTCGTATACTCGGCCTTGTTGAGACGTCGCGCCGTAACGCGACCCGGATCCGGCTTCGCCACGCGGTCCTGCCGGGCAAACTCGGCATCGAGAAAATGTGTCACTTTGTCACGGTCGCTCGCGACAGGCCGGGGCAAGGGAAGAGGAGGCATTTCGCCGCTCCTGATCTTGGAAACAACCCGTTCCCACACCTCGCGACTCTCGTCAAAATCACTGGCCTTCTGCATCCTGGCGAGGTTCACTTCACCCGCTGCATTGGAATCGTTGTGGCAGCCATTGCAGTTCTTTTTGACAAAGGGAAACACGGGGATTACCGTCTGCCCAAAGCAGATCACGGACACAATTAGCAACAGACTCAAAAGCTTGAACACGTTTATGAAACAATTCTAACGAACTTGACACAGAGGCGTCTATGATAAGAGACTGCCTAAGCAATGGTAAAATTTTTTATTCTCCTGGCACTGGCAGCGTTCTTCCTCGCCGCTGAAGAGCCACACGTCAATATCCCGCTCTGGCCAGCCGGTAAAGTTCTACTTTCTGTCGGGGACGGACCACTCGACGCTCCTTTCCTGACCGCCTTCCTTCCTCCAGCAAACAAGCGCAACGGTTCTGCAGTCATCATCGCTCCCGGAGGATCGAACATCATGCTCATGTATGGACTTGAAGGTATGGAAATTGCCGAACGCTTCAACGACTGGGGTACCGCCGCATTCGTCCTTACGTATCGACTCGAACCCAAGTACCACGATGACGCAAGAACGCTCGACGGCAACCGCGCACTTCGCCTCATCAAATCCCGCGCCAAGGAATGGGGTATTGATCCGGAACGAATTCTCTTCTCCGGCTACTCGGCCGGATCGACGATGGCACGTAATGTCATTGCTGCCAGCGGTCCGGGCGACCCAAATGCCGTCGACCCCGTCGACCGGGTCGACTCGAAGGCACATACCCTGCTGATGGTTTACGGCCCGGGTAGCCCAATGTCTTCTGAAAACCTGAAGAGCTTTCCCCCAACCTTTCTCTTGTCCGCCGCCTGGGACCGCGGTGCTGCCAATGGATCCGCACAGCTCTTTCTAGACATGAACAGAGCCGGAGGTGTAGCCGAATTGCACCTCTACCAGCGCGGTCGCCACGGCTTTGGAGCCGCCACCAAAAGCCCGGAGTTCGGCCTTTGGATGGACACGCTCAAACACTTTCTCGAAATGAACAATTTCTTCGGGGGCAAAAAATAAATGCTACCCATCCTACTTTTACTCACACTTGCCCAGGCAAAGCCCGTCAACGACGGCTTCGGCGAAATGATTCTTATTCCCGCCGGGTCTTTCAAAATGGGTGACAACTTTGGTGATGGCGAATCGCGCGAGCTCCCCGTGCACACCGTGGAGCTTGATGCCTTTTACATGGCTAAGTTTGAAGTCACAAATGCCGAATGGCGTCAGTTCCGCGACGACCCTGGTTATGACAATCCAAAGTTCTGGCCTGAAGGGCGCGTCATGCCCAAAGCCCAGATCCCATACTGGACGCAGCCCATGAATCACGGGGGTGTCACTCCCGGCAGCGATAAGTATCCGGTTATCGGCGTGAACTGGGATGGAGCCACAGCGTACTGCAACTGGCTCAGTGCCAAATCAGGCAAACACTACCGGTTGCCTACCGAGGCAGAATGGGAGAAAGCCGCTCGCGGTACCGATCAGCGACGCTTTCCCTGGGGAAACATAATCGATTACGATCACGCCAACTATGCGGGCAAACAGAAGTTCGACACCGGCATGGAAGTCGGTTCTTTTCCCAAAGGAGCCAGCCCTTATGGAGTGATGGAAATGGCCGGCAACATGATGGAATGGTGTCAGGATTGGTACAGTCGCGATTACTATCAGGTAAGCCCGAAGAAGAATCCCAAGGGTCCTGAAAAGGGCGCGTATCGCGTCATGCGCGGAGGAAGTTTCTTTTTTGAAGGCCAAGACCTTCGCAGCTACGCCCGCTCTGCTGCCTGGCCCAGCTTTCAGGCCTTCCGCATGGTCGGCTTCCGCATCGCCAGAGACCAATAGAACCTGTCTTAAGTCATCGCAAAGCGACGGTGGAAATATCGCTTCGTAACTTCTGCGGCAACAACATAGAGCAGAGTTATGCCGATTACCATCATCAAAAGCGAGATGGGTAGCGGCACAAACCCCATACTCGGAGCAAACGGAAGATAGGGGATGGCGATCGCCACCACAGTCACAAGGGCGGTGCTGATCATCAACCATTTGCCGGGGCGGCTTCGATAGAAGGGCAAGCGTGTGCGCACCACCAAGGCAACCGCCAGTTCTGTCAACAGTGACTCAACAAACCATCCTGTGCGGAATTCCGCTACCGGAGTCTTGATTACATAGAGCAGCACTCCGAATGTAAAGAAATCGAAAACAGCGCTGACCAATCCGAACAGCAGCATGAAATTTCGAATGTAAGTAATATCCCAGTGGTGCGGTCGTTCGCTCCATTCCGCATCAACATTGTCGTCAGCGATCGCCATGCCCGGAATATCGGATAGAAAATTATTGAGCAGAATCTGGCTCGCAAGCAGGGGCAAAAAAGGGAGAAAGAGTGAAGCTCCGGCCATGCTCAGCATGTTGCCGAAGTTGGCACTTGTAGTAGTGAAAATGTATTTGATTGTGTTGGCAAAGGTGCGGCGGCCTTCTTCAATACCCTTGCGCAGCACTTCCAGGTCATGCTCCAGCAAAACGAGATCTGCAGACTCTTTCGCCACGTCGACTGCGCTATCTACGGAAATTCCAACATCAGCAGCGTGCAGCGCCGGAGCGTCGTTAATGCCGTCCCCCATGTACCCAACCACGTGACTCATCTTTTGCAGGGCAAGAATGATGCGCTCTTTCTGGTTCGGGTCCACATCCACGAAGAGGCTGGTCCGTTCCGCCTGCTGCCACAGCGCCTCATCCGAAAGTAGCCTGATTTGAGCACCCGTCAGCAGACGGTCAACCGGAAGGCCCACCTGCGCAGCAAGATAAGTCGTTACGAATTGATTGTCGCCAGTGATGACCTTCAGTTCTACCCCAAGCTTCTTCAGGCCGGCCAGAGTCTGCGCAACACCCGGTTTAGGTGGATCAAAAAAGAGTAGAAATCCCTCAAACTGGAGCTGTGATTCGACAGCTTTTTCCTCCGCCGCCAGCCGTCTCGTTGCCACTCCCAGAACTCGAAAACCCTGGGAACCCCATTCCTCGAATCGAGCCAACAACGGGGCTCGGTCCAATGCACCGACACACACGCTCAACACCGAGGAAAGCGCGCCTTTAGTGATAAGCAGGCGCGAACCATCGGGCTGCTCTACAACGACACTCAGTCGCTTGCGATTGAAGTCGTAGGGAATCTCTTCCACCTTGCGGTAGCCAACGGTCCAATCCGCTTTGCCCGCCCTTAAGATGGCTTCGTCGAGTGGGTTGGGCAAGCCTGTCTGGAAGGAAGCATTCCGATAGGCCAATTGGAGTAGAGCTTCAGAAACACCGGCTGCAGCATCGAGCGCCTTGTCCAGTTGCACCACTCCCTCTGTAAGGGTTCCTGTCTTGTCTGTGCAAAGGATATCCATAGCGCCGAAGTTTTCAATGGAGTTCAGTCGCCGGACGATCACACCCAGGCCAGCCATCTTTTTCGCACCGCGAGAAAGAGTGATGCTGAGAATGGCAGGAAGCAATTCCGGAGCCAGACCTACGGCTAGCGCAATCGCAAAGAGAAGCGATTCGACACGCGGCTTTGCGCTGAAAACATTGATTGCGAAAACAGCCAGAATCAGCAGCAGCATGATTTGCGTGAGGAGAATTCCAAAGCGGCGTATCCCTTGCTCAAAGCCAGACTCTGGTGGACGCAGCGTAAGTTTTCCGGCGATTTCTCCATAGGTAGTGCGCGCTCCCGTTTCAACAATTACGGCCGTGGCGCTTCCGCTTCTTAGGCTGGTGCCGAGAAAAAGGCAGTTGGTGCGCTCAGCGATTCCGCTGGATTCGGCAACCGGGCCTGGCCTCTTTTCGGCAGGATAACTTTCTCCAGTAAGTACGGCCTGATTTACGAAACAGTCGTTGGAATCGAGCAACACAGAATCAGCTGGAATCAGGGATCCGGCCGCCAGAAGGATCACGTCACCTGGCACCAGCAACTCGGCAGCAACAGTGATGGGTTGGCCATCGCGCAGAACACGGCAACGCATGGCGATGCGCTTTCGAAGTTGCTCGATGGCGCGGGACGCCGTGTATTCCTGAAAGAAGCTGAGAAAAGCGCTGCCCAGGATAATCACGAGAACAATGATGGCGTCCGCCCATTCCTGAACGAATGCCGAAACCAGCGCGGCAGCGACGAGGACCAGCAGCAGCGGACTCCGGAATTGGGAGAAGAAGAGTAGTAGTGGAGATGCAGCGCTGGAACTTGCCAGTGAATTCGGCCCGTGTTTCTTCAGACACGCGGCCGCATCGGCAGCACTCAGTCCCTGGGGTGAAGTTCGCAGCTTCACAAGAAGTTCTTCGGTCGCGAAACTCCAGTAATTTCCTAGGATAGAAACCTCAACCTGCAAACCACAACACTCAATTCAGCGCCCCTTCCTGTTGTGAAAATGCGCATCCAAAGACCCTCGTATCCGCTGATGTCCATCCGCCACGAGGTGCTTCACCGCCTCCTCATCCAGCTTCACAATTCCAGCGACTTCCCGCCAATCCATCCCTTCCCAGTCCCTTAGGAAAACAACCTCGCGGTAAGCCGTCGGCAACTCACGGATCGACCGCCCCAGGTGCTTCAAAATCTCGTGCTGATACGCCTCATCATCCGGCAGCGCATGGCGGTCAATCATCTCGCGGTACCAGTGTCCGGGCAGATGCTCGAGCGACAACTCCTCTCCCATCCCCGCCCCGGTCCGCCGACCATAAGTGGCGCAAACCCTTCGTGCAATTCCAAACACCCACGCCCGCGCTTGCCCTGGTGACTCCAATTGCCCCGCCTCCTCACACACCCGCAATACGATCTCCTGCGCCACCTCTTCGGCATCCTCGCGATGCCCGCAATGCAATTGACTGTACTCGAGAATTCTCCCTCTGAAAATTTCCACAAACTGCTCCATCGCCGCAGACTCTCCCCGGATCAGCCGCCGCGCCGCATCAACTTCGAGCGCACGATTTCCCCTCATGGCCGCATGCTACCAATACCTGCAGTGAATAGCCAGCCCTAGTCTTGTCTCATACAAGATGAGCCTGAAGGAAAGAGCGATTCTCACACAAGATGAGCCTGAAGGCAGAGAGGTGGCAGAAGCTGGGGATTGATCATCAGCATGCAAGGTGGCGAGAAACTGAGCCTGGAGCAGATC
>JANXLY010000409.1 GCA_025354885.1 Acidobacteriota bacterium
GCAAGCGCCGCGTGAATCTTATCCAAGGGGAACGTCTTCGCCACCACACCCAAGCTGATGTAGTCCGTAATCCGGCTCCCGGCGGGCAACGTGGCAACAGTTCGCGACATTCTCCCTGCCTCCTGTTCTAAAACAGAATAACATGAAAATGTTTGTTAAGTGACGAGTATTAGCCCTAGCCGCGATTTAGCCCTGGCCGGCAGCCTGCAATGCCTTCTCGGCTGTAGCGCGAAAGACCCAGGCGGCAACCAGATAAAGCAATCCGCCCAGCACCAGGGTCTGATAAAGGCCGAGATAGATGGCACAGAAAATGGCCATCGCAGAGCCGAGTACGCTCGATGCCGCATTCATGCTCCAGCCCCATCGGACAGCGCTCTTCTCCCAACCCTCCAGGGTGCTGAGACCCGTTGGGAATGGGATGCCCATCAGAAAGCCAAGCGGCGCAATTACCAGCACCGTCATAAGCATCTTCATGCTGAGCGGCCAGGCTGGCCCAAGGTCGCTGACCAGGCCGGCAAAGTAACCGAGCACAGGGACGAGAATCACGATCAGCAGCAATACAATGCGCAATCGCTCCGGGTTGTTCCCTACGATTTTCTTCGAGTAGAAGCTACCGAGACCACTGGTGAGCAGCATCGAAAAAATGATCACAGTCAGCGCATAAGTAGGGTGTCCGAGCAGCAGTACAAACTTCTGGATCAGCGATACCTGGATCATGATGTACCCGGCACCAAGGCAGACGAAATAAAGCAGAAAGACCCGGAGCTTGCGGTCTTGCGGAAGTTGTTGGCCGAGTACAAGAGGCGGTAGGAGCAAAGTCACCAGAGTCGCAATTACGCTCACGAATAGAACTCCGAACAACATGGGCACGGCCCGGTTAATTTTGTAGTCTGCGTTTTCCTTCTCTGCTGTAGTGAGAAAGCCCCAGATGTCGCGGGGCTGAACTGTATAGAAAAAGAAGGGACGGTTGTCGTTGACCGGAGTCACATTGTACTGGTAGTTCGCGAAGAACTTCTCACGGTCAACCGTGGTGAGCAGTTCCTGAAATGGGTTGCGCCGATCCGTGCCCGGCACATAAACAATTTCCATGTTGCTCTCAGCCATCAAGGCGAGGGCTTGCTTTACGAATGCTCCGCTCATAGGTTTGCGCGAAACGATTACATTGTCCGTGGCGCCCCAGCCCCTGAGCTTATTCGAGCCTTCGCGGGCAACAATGACATGCTGCGCAGGATCTCTCTCTCCAAGACGTTCGAGCGCATCGATCGTGATCGAGATGACTCGCAAGGACTCGCGGGGCGGGTCAAACCCCCACCGCGTAAACGCAAGGACGCCATCATCCGTGAGGTGGCTGAGGTAATCGTAAAACGCGTCGGAAGTGTAAAGATTGTTTTCGCTCAGGCTGAAAGCGCCAGCTGCCGTAGACGCCCAAGTGTCTACAAGCGTGGCTTGAATCACCTGATACTTCTCCGGACTGCGCCGTACGAAGCTGCGCCCGTCCTCTACTGCAATGCGAATTTCCGGTCTGAGGTAAAGGCCATGGCTTAGCTGCGCAAACTTTTCCCGCATCACCGTTGTGGCGATGATCGGGTTGATTTCAACACCTGTGACATCCTTGCTACCACTGGCTAACGCCCGGGCAACGTCCCAGCCTCCCCCGGGACCAATTACCAATGCCTTTGCTCCGGGCCGCAACTTGTAAGGCAAGCCAGGGCCACCGTTCATTACACTGCGTTTGGACTCATCGCTCATCGAGTTCAAATCCTGTGTGAAGATTCCTGTCGCGGCGTCGGCATCGATTACGATGTTCGGTAGATTCGTCCCGCCTTCCCTTGATACCGCAATGCGCGAAAAGCTGTTCCATTTCACAAACTGCTCATTGGCGAGGGTCGAACCCTTGGCGTAGCGGACGTCGATCCAGTCGAGACGCATGTTGAAGACGAACAAAGCAGTGAGAGCAAGCGCCAAAGCCACGGCCCCAACGCGGCCACTAAACTCTCTTGCCAGGTTGTACCAGATGGCGGAAGTTGCGGCAAACAGCACAGCCACAGCGATCACCGTGTTGGGCCCGCCAAAAGCATCCAGCAAAGGAATCAAGAGCAGACAGCCGGCGGCTGCACCGAGCAAGTCGAAGAAATAAACCCGCTCCACGCGTTCAATCGTTTCTGAAATCACAAGAGAGACAATCGCCCCGGCCAGCAAAAATGGCAGGGCCGAAAAGAAGTAGATCACCACTAGTTCGAGATTGCCTGGATTGCCTTTGCGCGTTAGAAGGAAGACCAGAGAGGCGAGCACCGACATGCTGTTGAAAGCTGCGAGGCGGCCTAGCTTCTGGTAAAGAGTACCCTTCCAGCCACTCACCACGTAGGAGTAGACGCCACCGGCACCAAGGCCAAACAAAGCCACCGAGATGGCAAGAAACGCAAAGTGGTAATAAAAGATGACGCTGTAGATACGCGTTAGCGTAAGCTCCAGCAGCAAGGTTGCCATCGTTGTCAGCGCCACACCCGTATAAATTGTGGGCCAGTTTGCACCAGCAGGTGCTTGGGTCGTCGTAGAAATTCGTACCAACCCTACATCATAGCTGTCGGAGGTGCGGGCTCATCTGGCCGACCCGCAGCACCCAGAGGAACCCGCAGAAGAAGCAATCCGAGGAGACCAATCACCGCAAGGCCGGCAGCGAAGCTTGGATCCTGCGTAAACTCCCAGGTCTTGATTTCCTTCCAGGCAAAATAGGCTGTAATCAACCCGCACAGCGCCTCGCCCGCGATTAATCCGGATGACACTAGTACTCCCGCGTTCTCGACCCGAGCGCGCTGCGCCTCATTTAAGCCTCTGCGTTCAGCAATTGTGTCGCTCATCAGTCGCAGCATTCCGCCAACGAAGATTGCGAAGGTAGTCGCAAAGGGAAGATACATTCCTACAGCAACCAGCATCGGGCTCTTGACCTGCACCATGATGAGCGCAATTCCAAAGAAGATCCCAACGATGATCAACGGCCAGGCCATATCGCCGCCAACGATCCCTTGCGCGAGCGATGCCATCAGACCCGCTTGCGGTGCCGGCAGTGCTTTGTCGCCAAAGCCCATCCCACCCGCCTTGATATTGCCTTCATTCAGAATCCAAAGAGGCCAGTACATCGCCGCGCTTGCCACAACAACGGCTACCAGTTCCACCAATTGAATCGTTCGTGGTGTGCCACCAAGCAGCCACCCCACTTTGAAATCCTGCAACAACTCGCCTGCCACTGCCGAACTCACACAGACGACACTTGCTACACCCAACACCGCAGTCACGCCCTGCGGGCCGGTCACTCCCAGTGCCACCATCAGCAGTGCCGCGATGATCAATGTGGAGAGCGTCAAACCCGAAATCGGGTTGTTCGACGAGCCAATCACACCCACAAGAAATCCTGAGACAGTCGCAAAGAAAAATCCGACTACGATCATCACAATCGCTGCCGTTACCCCGCCCCCGATCGAATCAGCCAGGTAAGTGTAAAGAACACACATCACCGCAAAGAGCCCACCGATCAGCATCAGCACTACTTTCGAACTCATGTAGCGCTCCGTGCGGTCCAGCTTGGCGAGATCCACCTTTGGCCCGGTCAGTTCACCAAAGGCTCGCTGCAGACCAACGCCGAGGTTCTTGCGCATCTTGTACATTGTGTAAGCAGATCCAACCAGCATGCCGCCAATGGCAATAGGCCGCACCACATAGCGCCACACTGCTGCAGCCATACCGGACCAGCTTTCATCGGTCGCGCCAGCGGGCAAATACTCTTGTACCTTTGGCCCCATGATGTAGAGCAACAGCGGCACCATTACGCCCCAGGCAATCACACCGCCGGAGAATTGCAGGGAAGCCAGCTTAGGACCAATGATGTAGCCGACCCCGATGTAGGCCGGGCTCACCGTCGGGCCGGCAACCATTGTTGTTGCACCCACCGGCACCGTCTTCGTGCTGCCGAGGGGCCCAAGGCGCAACACACTCTTGCCTAACTCGCCAACGCGCAGGAAGAATTCCTTATCAACCGCGAAAAGCTTGAAAACACCAAGCAGGTAAATCAGCCCGCCGGTGCCGATGTTCCAGAACAGAAACTTGGCTGCGCCCGAGCCCTGCTGGCCGGCTTTGTGAATTTCTGCGGCAGCGACACTTTCAGGGAAAGGCAATTCGGGGTCTTCGACCAGCGCGCGCCGAACCAGGCTCACAAACAACACACCCAGCAAACTGCCGATCACCATCAGCACTGTCGACTTCCAGTAAGCCTCCGGGCCGGTGAAGCTTGGCCATACCTTCGCCATCACAAAAGCCGGAAGCGTAAAGATCGCTCCTGCTGCAACGCTCTCGCCGATCGAACCAGCCGTGCGGGCGATGTTTTCTTCCAGAATTGTGCCTCGCCACATCCGGATCACTGCCATGCCAATGACCGCTGCCGGGTAAGTGGCGGCAATCGTGATTCCGGCTCTCAACCCAAGGTAGGCATTTGCCGCCCCCAGCACGACCGTCATCACTAGGCCAAGCAAGAGTGCAGCCCAACTGAACTCTCTCATCTTTATGTGCTGCGGCACGTAGGGGGTATGTTTCACGCTCATCAAATCCTCCTTCGAGTGTCTTTCAGCCTACAACCAAACGAACCCAAAATGGTTGATGCCCATTCCAAGGCGTTTCATCCCACAAAAATTAAGATTCATCAGATTGGCGAAGGTATAGCGAAGGTATCGTTTTACAACAAACAACATGCTCCGACTCCTGCCTCTAATCCTGAAAAACTCTTTGCGTAGCAAGCGGCGGAGCATCCTCACAATTCTTAGTGTCACGATGTCGTTTACCCTGCTCGGTGTCTTGTTTGGGATGTACAACGCACTTTATTTCTCGGACCCAACGCCTTCGCAGGCTTTGCGACTGATTACCCGCAACCGCATCTCACTCACCGTAGTCATGCCGGCTTCCTACAAGCAAAAAATCAAAGCCATCCCGGGCGTCAAAGAGCTTTACATTTCGCAATGGTACGGCGGTCAGTACAAAGATCAGAGTGCAGACAGGCGTAACAATTTTGCCCGCTTCGCTGTGGAGCCCGAAGATTTCTTCAAGGTACAGACGGATCTTGTACTTCCCGAAGAGCAGAAAAAAGCATTCCTTACGGAGCGCACTGCATGTCTAGTCGGTCGCACACTCGCGAACAAGCTTGGGCTGAAGGTTGGTGACAGGATTACGCTCAAGGGCGACATTTTCCCCGGTAACATGGAGCTGAATCTGCGTGGCATTTTTGATGACCCGACTAGTGAAGAAGTGCTCAACTTCAATATTGAGTACCTCTACCAGAGTCTGCCTGCGGGACGACGCGATTTTGCCGGTACCTTCAATATCCTCGCTAAATCGAAAGAAGATGTATCTTCAATCTCGAGGGATGTCGATGAGATGTTCAAGAATGCGCCAGTGCAGACACGCACAGAAACCGAGGCCGCTTTTACGCTCAGCTTTGTTTCCTTTCTTGGCAACGTAAAAGTCTTTCTGCTTGCTATTTGCGCTGCGGTTACTTTTACAATTCTTCTCGTATCGGCCAACACTATGGCGATGGCGGTACGCGAGCGAGTTCGCGAAGTGGGTGTCATGAAAACGCTCGGCTTCACCAACGGTGGCATTCTCTTCATCATCCTTGGTGAAGCGGTGGTGCTCTCTCTGGTTGGTGCGACATTGGGGTGTGCCGTTGCAAGCATTCTTGCGGGCGGTGTGGCCGCCAATGCCGGAGGTTTCATCGCCCAGTTCAAGAACCTCACGCTCACTCCACCAACGATCGCTTTCATCCTTTTGTTCTCCGTTGTGGTGGCTTTGATTTCTTCCTTCGCACCAGCACTCACCGCAGCGCGCACCAACATCCTCGACACCCTTAAGTACTCGGGCTAATTCTCCATGGCAATTCCTCTCTCCTAGAACATACGTAACCTCATCGTGAGGCGAACGACGACGATTATGACGGCACTCGGAGTGGGGCTCATGGTCGCAGTGCTGCTCTCCGTTCTGGCTCTCGTGCAGGGGCTGCAAACCGCCTTTGAATCCTCGGGTGATCCGCTGAGTGTGATGATCCTCCGCAAAGGTTCTACCTCAGAACTGTCCAGCAACTTCACCAGAACCATGTTTCAGGACCTCAAATTCAAGCCAGGCATCCGTCGTGACGAAACAAACGAACCCATGGCCTCTCTCGAAATGGTCACGATCCTGAATCTCGCCAGTGTGGACGCACCCGACGGAATGAACATTACGCTGCGTGGGCTTCCGCCGGTCGGCATCAAATTACGGGAACAGGTGAAGTTGATCGAAGGCCGCTGGTTCGATACCGGCAAGCGGGAAGTAGTGGTTGGGAAGTCCATCGCCAAGCGCTTTCCAGACGCACGGCTCGGGGGCAAGTTGAAGTTTGCGCGCGGAGAATGGCAGGTTGTGGGGGTGATGGACGGCGGACGCAGTGCTGTGAACAGCGAGATCTTCGTGGATCTGAATCAGGTGAGCTCCGACTATAACCGTTCTGAAGTAGTAAGCTCTGCCTTGATTCGCGCTACTGATGAGGTAGCGGTGCAAGCGCTGATCAACGACCTCAACTCTGACCAGAAGCTCAATGTCAGTGCGCAAACCGAGAAGGAGTATTATGCAGCGCAGACTGTATCGGCAGCACCCATACAGTTTCTCGGCCTCTTCGTATCAGTGATCATGGCGATCGGGAGTTGTTTTGCGGCTATGAATACGATGTATGCTGCTGTCGCTCGCCGAGCCAAAGAAATTGGTACGTTGCGCGTGCTGGGTTTCGCCAGGTCCAGCATATTAACCAGCTTCTTCTTCGAGTCTGTAGTGTTGTCGATGATCGGAGGGGTGCTGGGCTGTGTGTTGGTGTTGCCGTTGAACAATATCGAAACTGGCATTGGGAATTTTGTGACATTTAGCGAAATCGCCTTTAACTTTCAGGTCACCCCAGCCATCATGGCCATCGGCATGGGATTCGCTCTTGTGCTCGGAGCACTCGGGGGTGTATTCCCCGCGCGCAATGCGGCGCGTAAAGAAATTCTCACCGCATTGCGAGAGGTATAGCTAAGTTTTATGGATGCGGAAATCAAGAACCTGCGAATTGACAGGTCGCGAAAACAGATCCCCGAAGGCGGCTCCCCGTGGGCCAGGCGCGTCATCATTATCGGCATCGTCCTGTTTCTGCTTGCCGGTGCCGGGCGCTTTCTTTTTGGGCTGTGGAGCAACACCCCTGAAGTTGATGTGTACCGGGTAAGGTCTGCCTCAAGCGCGAGCGCCGCCAGCGCTGCCGGGCAAACCGTAATTCTTAATGCAACGGGCTATATCGTTGCCCATCACAAGATTCAGGTGGCATCGAAAGTAGTGGGCCGCGTGCTCTGGATCGGTGTCGAAAAAGGGGATCGCGTCAAAGAAGGCCAAGTGATCGTGCGCCTCGAAGATGATGAATACAAGGCGCAACTACAGCAGGCGGTCGGTCAACTGAAGACCCTCGAGGCTCGCCCTGAGGAGTTTACAAACGGTTCGCGGCCTGAAGAAGTTGCCAGTGCACGCTCGAATGTGGATCAGGCTAGGGCGGAGCTTTCCAATGCCGAAATCACGCTCCGCCGCACGCGTCTGCTTGTCATCGAAAAGGTTTCGGCACAACAGATTCTTGATGACGCAGAAAGCCGTGTCAATTCTCTTCGCGCCCGCGTAAACTCACTCGAAAAGACGTTTGAGATTGTGCGCATCGGGCCGCGCCGCGAGACCATTGACGCGCTTCGAGGTCAGATTCTCGAAGCAAAGGGTCGCGTTGCATTTTACGAATCTACGCTCTCGAACACCTTGATCAAAGCGCCGGTCTCCGGAACCGTTCTCGAGCGCAATGTAGAAAAGGGGGAATTCATCACAACCGGCTTTGTAGGCGATAAGGGTGCCAAAGGCTATGTTGTTTCACTTGCGAATCTGAACGATCTGCAGGTAGAACTCGACATCAATCAGAATGACTTCGCCCGGCTGGATCGCAGGCAGAAGGGCGTCATTACCACCGACGCCTATCCAGATCGTAAATATGAAGGCATCATCGACGAAATTGCCCCTGAAGCAAACCGCCAGAAGGCAACAGTGCAGGTGAAGGTAAAAGTGTTGCAGCCGGACGATTTCCTTCGACCGGATATGAACGCGAGCGTCGCTTTTACTAGCGATCAGAAAGCCAGCAGTAGTGTCGGCTCGATACCTTCGAAGTCTGTCGTGTTTGTGCCCACCGCTGCAGTCCGCAACGATGCCGTTTACATTTTGCTCGGGGGCAAGGTAATTCGTCGTGCAGTTCGAGTGACCGGCAATTCGAGCGAAGGGCTAAGAGTGGAAGAGGGCTTGATTGGGGGCGAAGATGTCATCCTCAATCCTTCTGCGGAGCTCAAGGATGGGGCGAAAGTGAAAGCAAAAGGGGTCGTAAAATGAGCGAAGTCGTTATTGAGACCAAAGACCTGACGAGAATCTACAAGCGCGATCAGTTTGAGGTAACGGCGTTGAAGGATGCCTCGATCGAGATCCAAAAGGGCGAGTTTGTTGCTTTGATGGGCCCATCGGGTTCAGGCAAATCTACATTGCTCTACCTCATCGCTGCGATGGAGCGGGCGAGCAGCGGGACAATTGAAGTATTGGGTCAAGACCTGCGTGCCTTGTCCGACAAGCAGGTTGCACAGTGGCGCAATGTCCACATCGGCTTCATCTTTCAGAGTTTCAATCTGATTCCCGTCTTAACCGCGATTGAGAATGTGGAGCTGCCCTTGTTGCTCACCAATCTCAGCAGCAAGGAACGCCGTGAACATGCCACTACTGCCCTTAAGCTTGTCGGTTTGGGTGATCGTCTGACCCACTTGCCCAAGCAGCTTTCGGGCGGCCAGGAGCAGCGTGTCGCCATCGCCCGCGCACTGGTGACCGACCCTGACTTGATCCTTGCCGACGAGCCCACTGGCAACCTCGACTCTCAAAGTGCTCAGGATGTCTTGTCGATCCTCAAGACTCTAAACCGCGAACACGGCAAGACGGTGGTGATGGTTACACACGACCCGCATGCTGCCAGCTTTGCCACCAGGGCTCGACACCTCGACAAAGGTGCATTGCTTCCAGATGGGCAGTTCCCGCAGGACTGGTTCGTCCGGCCGTCTTAAGGCAGCTTGGCCTTGATCAATTCGCTAAGGGTCTTGCCGTCGACGTTCTTGCCTGCTAGCTTCGCTTGAGCGGCCTTCATGACCAAGCCCATCTGTGCTTTGCCCGTGGCTCCTGTTTCTGCCATAGCCGCAGCTACGGCAGCTTCAAGGTCTTCTGCGCTTGCCTTCTGTGGAAGGTAGCTTTCGATGATTACGAGCTCGGCGGCCTCTTTCTCAGCCAGTTCCGGACGTCCGGCGCCTGTAAATTGCTCCATAGAGTCTATGCGCTGTTTGGCCAATGTTTTCAGCAACAATTGTTCTGTCGCTTCGTCGGCCTCTTTCATGTTGTCTGCCTTGTATTTCATCAAGGCCGTCTTAATGGATCGAACCACACTCAGGCGCAGCTCCTGCTTTGCCTTCATTGCCTCGACCATGTCACTTTGGATACGCTCTGTCAAACTCATGCTGTTTGCTATTCTAGTGAAATCACCTGCGGTTTATCTGTTTTGCAGTAATTTCCATAATGTACATCAAGAAACAACGCCTCCTGACCCCGGGCCCAACGCCACTCTTACCCCAGGCTTTGCACGCCATGATGGGTTCGGACATGCACCACCGGACGGACGACTTCCGTAAAGTCTACAAGTCTGTTCTGTCTGGCCTCAAAGAAGTGATGGAGACCAAGAATGACGTTGTCGTCCTTGTGGCATCCGGTTCCGGAGCCATGGAAGCTTCTATTCAGAATTGCTTTTCGTGTGGCGAAGAAGTACTCGTTTGCTGCGCTGGGAAGTTCGGTGAACGCTGGACCGCTCTCACCAAAGCCTTCGGCCTCAAGCCGACGGTTCTCGAGCAGCCCTACGGTAGTGCCGTCACTCCAGCTCAAGTGGCCCAAGCTCTTGAAACGAACCCAAACATTCGTGGTGTCTTTGTTCAGGCATCGGAAACCTCAACCGGTGCGGCCCACGACATCGAAGGAATGGCGAAAGTCATCCGCGATTATGACGCCTTGTTTGTTATCGACGCCATCACCGGTCTAGGCACAATGCCGCTCAAGATCGACGAATGGGGCCTCGACATCGTAATCGGCGGCTCGCAGAAGGCATTCATGATTCCTCCCGGACTCGCGTTTCTCTCGGTGAGTGAGCGAGCCTGGAAGCGCATGGACGAAGCCAAAAACGCGCGTTTTTATTTCGACCTAAAGCGCGAACGCAAGAACGCCATCAACGGCGAGAGCTCCTGGACGCCTGCCGTCAGCCTCCTACTCGCCTTGAACGAAGCCCTGAAATATATCAAGAATCTGGGCATGGACAATCTCATCATGAACGCCCAGATGCTGGCCAATGCTACCCGCGCTGCCGCCACCGCTCTTGGCCTCGAGCTATTTTCCGGCAACAATCCCGGCTCATCTGTAACTGCCATCTGTGCCCCACAAGGCATGGATTCCAGTGTCATCGTCAAGGACTTCCGCAACCGCTTTGGGTCCATCATTGCCAACGGTCAAGGCTCTATGAAAGGTCAAATCTTTCGTGTTGCCCACCTCGGCTATTTCGATTTTGCCGACCTCTTTGCAATGGTCGCAGAACTGGAAATCATCCTCGCGGCTAACGGCTACCCCGTTCAGTTTGGCAGCGGCGTAGCCGCCGTCCAAACCGTCTATGCGGAAGCCGCGTTTTCAAAAGATCACTTGAAGGAACCTGTCGCTGTATAAATTCGAATGAAGATTCTCGTTGCAGAACCCATCGCCCAAGCCGGCTTCGATTTGCTGGCCGCCGAACCTGGTTGGACCGTAATTCAGGCCGACCCAAAAACTTACCAGAATCACCTCGCAGATTGCGAAGCGCTCCTCGTTCGTTCTGCAGTCAAAGTCAATGACGACTTGATCAAGAAAGCGCCGAAGTTGCGCGTTGTCGGTCGCGCCGGAGTAGGCGTCGATAACGTTGACTTGCAGGCAGCCACCAATGCCGGCATTCTGGTGATGAACACTCCAGGAGGCAACGCGATCTCTGTTGCCGAACATACTCTCGGCCTCATGCTCGCGATGGCGCGTTCGATCCCCAATGCGAGCCAATCCACCAAAGCTGGCAAATGGGAAAAGCGCAAGTACATTGGCAACGAACTGCGAGGAAAAACTCTAGGTGTAGCAGGAATGGGCTCGATTGGCCGCGAAGTAGTGCTGCGTGCCCGAAATTTTGGCATGCGCATTATTGGCTCTGATCCCTATGTCAGTTCCCAGCAGGCCGAGGACCTCAACGTCACTCTCGTTGATCTGAATACTCTTCTTGCCCAGAGCGATTACATCACTCTCCACGTCGCTCTCACTCCTGAGACGACCAAGATGATCAATCGCGAGACCATCGCGAAAATGAAGCAGGGTGCCCGCATCGTCAACTGCGCCCGTGGCGAACTCGTGGACCTTGATGCTCTGGTCGAAGGCCTTGCCTCCGGCAAACTGGGCGGTGCTGCTCTCGATGTTTTTGATCCCGAACCTCTACCTGCCGATCATCCTCTCTTTCAGCAGCCGAATCTGATTGCCACTCCGCACATCGGCGGCTCTACCGAAGAGGCGCAGGAAATCGTCGGTATCCGCATTGCTGAGCAGGTTGCCGAATATCTCAAAAACGGCGTGGCGATCAACGCCGTCAACATGCCGGCCCTCTCGCCGGAACAATATCGCGCCCTGGGGCCGTACATTTCTCTTTCAGAGCGTCTCGGTACCTTCGCTTCATTCATCAGCGACTCGAATCCAGTGACCGTCAAATTTACTTACTCCGGTCGCGTCGCCGAACAAAATACGACCCTGGTTCGCAACGCTGGCCTCAGTGGCTTGTTGGCGCGCTCACTTGCTTGTAAGGCGAACCTGATCAATGCCATGCAGATCGCCGCTGACCGCGGCCTCAACATCAGCGAGAACCACATCCTCCGCGCCGGCCACACCGATTCCATCCGGATCGAAATCGAAACTTCAGCCGGAAAAACCAGTGTCGAAGGTGCCGTGATTCTCGACAAGCCACGCTTGCTCTCTGTCGATGGAATTTACTGCGAAGCTCCTCTTGATGGCTATTTGCTCTATCTAAAAAATCTCGACGTTCCTGGAGTCATCGGTTATATAGGGACGGTGATGGGCAAGAATGGCATCAACATTGCCAATTTCTCCCTCGGCCGAGAGGAATCCACTGCCAGCGATCATGGCCCGGCGAAGGCTACGGCGATCATTTCTTGTGACGCTGCGGTTCCTGAACACGTCATCTCGCAACTGCTGGAGAATCCGAATATTCGTCAGGCACGAAACGTCGAGTTCTAGACGCAGCCCGTCCCCGGGAAAGACTCGCGGGAATGCAAGGCGTCAAAAAAACAACACTTACCAACCAAGACCTGTCTCGTCTGCCAGCGGCCATTTGCATGGCGCAAAAAGTGGGAACGGAATTGGGATCAAGTCCTTTATTGCAGTGATCGTTGCCGGGGCAACAAACCTGCACAAAAGGCGCAATCCTGATGCGTCGCGACTTCGAAAATCGCGAGGCCCTAGCGCTTTATCTGGCGCAAGAGTTCCCACAAGCCGCCCGAATTGACGGACAAATCAGCCCGATGCGGGGAGGCCGCAAAGCAGCCGAGCTGCTGCTTGCTGAAATCAATCCTGATCGCTATAGCCTGAGCCGTAACTACCTGGATGGCAGGATCACACGCCTTTCGCCTTACATCCGGCATGGTGTAGTCACGCTCAAAGAGACCAAGGAACTTGCCATTGCAAAGGTCAAGGACCGCCTCCAGGCAGTCAAATTTGTTACGGAACTTGCCTGGCGCGATTACTGGCAGCGTCTTTACGCAATGCTCGGCAAGGGAATCTGGGAAGATCGCGAAGAGCTAAAGACCGGCTTGCCCGTCGATGCCTACAAGCAATCACTCCCTGAAGACATCACATCTGCTACAACTGGCCTTGCCTGCATGGATGCTTTTGTCCGCGAGCTTCGGGCCACTGGCTATTTGCACAACCATTCGCGCATGTGGTTCGCAGCCTACCTGGTTCACTTTCGACGTGTACGATGGCAGGCGGGTGCCCGCTTCTTCCTCTCGCACCTCCTCGACGGCGACCCGGCCTCGAACAATCTTTCCTGGCAATGGGTGGCCAGCACATTCGCACACAAGCCCTACTTCTTTAACCGTGAAAATCTCGAAAAGTATACGAATGGTCTCTATTGCAACTCGTGCTCAAAGCGCGGGCACTGCGATTTTGAGGGCAGTTATGAGCAACTCCAAGACAAACTCTTTCGGATCCAACTCTGATGCAAGCACTCATCTGGCTTCATCCTGACTGTCTCTCGGCAACGAATCCAGCCTTCTTGAAGTACCCGCATGCTCCAGCGCTTTTTGTTTTCGATGAAGAAGAAATCGCAACAGAGCAATGGTCGCTCAAACGAGTGGCCTTCCTTTACGAGACGCTGCTCGAGATTCCGAGCGTGATCGAGCGCGGTGATGTCGTAGAAAAAGTCCGGGAATCTTTACGGGCTCAGGGGCTGAGAAAAATTGTCACAGTGGACAGTGTCAATCCGCGTTTCAAGGAGCAGCGCCGAAGGCTCGAGATGGCAAACGAAGTGGAGGTCTTGCGACCAGTGCCATTTGTCGATTACCGGGGCAATCCTGATCTCAAGCGCTTTTCTCGTTACTGGAAATGTGTGGAGCCAGTAGTTTTCGACAAATGAAATATCAGGTTGTCTGGTTCAAGCGGGACTTGCGAATTGAAGACCATCGGCCGATTGTTGAAGCCGCCAAGCATGGTCCGGTTCTGCCGCTCTACATCGTCGAACCCGAGCTGATCCATGCCCCTGATTTCGATCCCTCGCACTGGACCTTTATACGTGCGGGTTTAGTAGAACTCAACGAACAGCTAACCCGTCTCGGGCAAGCGCTGGTCGTGAGAGTTGGAGATCCAGTCGAGGTTTTGAGTCAGTTGCAAATAGCAAAACTGTGGGCACACGAAGAAACCGGTAACTGGATCTCCTATCAGCGAGACCGCCGCGTTCGTCGCTGGGCAAGGGATACAAACACTCCTATCACGGAAGTGCCTGCAAACGGAGTTGTAAGGCGTATGGCGACGCGCGATGGGTGGGCGCGCAATTGGGAACAGCGGATGGCCGAGCCACTGCTGTCCGCGCCGACATCGCTTCAGAAGTCCATCCCAGGCACGCCGATTCCGACTCATGCTGAACTCGGCCTGGGTCCGGATTTGCGCAGGCTTGCGCAACGGGGAGGAGAACTCGCTGCATTCCAGACTCTTGACAGCTTCTTATCTGCCTGCGGTGTTCGCTACCACGCTGAGCTTTCGAGCCCACTCAGTGCTGAAGAAAGTTGCAGTCGCTTGTCGCCTTACCTCGCCTATGGCAATCTGTCGACGCGTCAGGTAGTGCAGGCAACACGCCGCCGCATCGCAACACTTAACGAAGCCGACGCCTCTTCATGGCGCCGTGCGCTGCGGGCATTTGATGCGCGGCTTCACTGGCGATGCCACTTCATGCAAAAGCTCGAAGACGCTCCACGCATCGAATTTGAAAATATGGTTCGCGCCTATGACGGCATGCGGGAACCACACTGGAATCAGGAGTGGTTCGATGCCTGGAAGGCAGGTCAGACTGGATTCCCCCTGGTCGACGCCTGCATGCGAATGTTGCACCAGAACGGCTGGATCAACTTCCGTATGCGAGCGATGCTTGTGAGTTTCGCTTCTTACCATCTTTGGCTGCACTGGCGCGAGCCGTCGCTGCATCTGGCTCGACTCTTTGTCGACTATGAACCGGGCATTCACTACAGCCAGTTCCAGATGCAATCAGGCACTACAGGCATCAACACGGTGCGCATGTATTCGCCCCTCAAGCAGCAGCAGGATCAAGACCCTGAAGGAGTTTTCGTCACCCGCTGGTTACCCGAATTACAATCGGGTAAATACCCGCAGCCAATTGTTGATCACAAGGAGGCAATCGCCTTGGCACGGCAGCGGATCGGTGCGGTGCGCAAGCAGTCTGCAACTCGACTCGAAGCGAGTGAAACAGTACGCAAGCACGGCAGCCGCAAACGCCCGCCAGCGCGTAAAGAGAGAGCAAAGCCCAAGCAGGATGGGCAGCAGATGCTATTCTGAAAGTACCCCGATTCGAAGGGGACAAAGAAGTACAAAAACTAGGGATATTCCCGAACGACGCGGCGAAGGGGCGCTCAAAGTGATCATCACTTTATCGCCCCTTCTCCCATTTGGAGGCCAATCTTTCCGATGTCGAAGATGCTCGATGAAATCCGTCAGCAGCCCGAGGCGCTGTCCAAAACGCTCAAACAGGAATGGAAGGGCATCGAAAAACTGAAGCTTCAGTTCGAGTCCTATCCTCCCCGCCTGATCGTTCTTGCTGCTCGTGGCACCAGCGACAACGCTGCCCAGTTTGGCCGCTATCTTCTCGAATACCTCACGGGTATTCCTGTCTCGCTCGCCGCACCCAGCCTGTATACGCTCTACGGTGCCAAATTCGACCTCGAAGACGCACTCGTTGTTGGGATCTCACAGTCTGGCGAATCTACTGACACCAACATCGTGCTCGAACGGGCCAAAGAGTCAGGTGCTTTTACTCTTGGTGTGACCAACGAAGCAGATTCCACATTGGCCAAACTCGGCCACGCTACGATCCTTGTTCGTGCAGGTAAAGAAAAATCCGTTGCCGCGACCAAGACCTACACTGGCCAACTGATGGCTATGTACATGCTTGCCTATGCACTGGGCGCCAATCTCAAATTGAAAGATCTTGAGGGGCTGCCGGCCTTGGCAGAAAAGGCGCTCAAGCTCGAGCCGCAAGTTGCCGCGCTCGCCGGACGGTATCGATTTATGCAACACGCCGTTGTTGTCGGCCGTGGCCTCAACTACGCCAATGCCTTCGAATTTGCGCTCAAGTTGATGGAAACCTGCTACGTAATCGCAGAGCGATTTTCGAGCGCCGACCTTCTCCATGGGCCGATTGCAATGGTCGATCCGCACTTCCCGGCGTTTCTTTTCGCACCTTCAGGTGTCACCTGGAATCCGATCTCTGAATTACTCGATCGCCTGGATGGCACCACGCACGAATCCCTGATCATTACCGACAAGAGCAACAAGGCCGCGTACGATTCGAATCGTCGCGCTTTTCGCATCCCTGCCGCGATCCCCGAGTTGTTTACGCCCATCCCCTACATCATTCCGGGCCAACTTTTCGCTGCCTATCTGGCAACAGAAAAGGGCTTCAACCCCGATCAGCCCCGCTCCCTCACCAAAGTGACTCAGAACCTCTAAGAATTCGTTTCTAGAGGTGAAGCGTGATGCGGCGTAAGTCATCTCCCTGATGTTCGAGATGAATGGATGGAGTGTGTTTTGGCCACAGTTGAGGAAAGCGCTCCCCCCATTCGATGAGAGTGAGCGCGTGTCGATCGAGAAATTCGTCGATCCCCAGAGTGAGTACTTCCTGTTCGGTTTCCAGGCGGTAAAGGTCGATGTGAAAAACGCTGGGCGGCTCACCATATTCGTGGATGAGTGGAAACGTGGGCGAAGAAACTTCATCCGCTTCGGCTGCCCCTCTTGCTCTGGCGATACCCTTGACCAGCGTTGTTTTGCCTGTACCCAGATTGCCAATCAACAAGACCGCACCTTGCAAGGGCAAAAGCGCAGACAAATACTCTCCCAGCCTGATTGTTTCTTCTTCGGAATGTGTTGCAAAGACCCTCGGCTCAAGTGAGCTCATGCAGCGCCTCTGGCAAGTGATCGCAAAGGTTGGAGGCGAGCGAGGTCATCTCGTGGCCATGCCTCGCGGCAAGCTCACCACAGCGTCCATGCAGGTAAACCGCCGCGAGGGTAGCCTGAACGGGATGCTTCGGGTATTGGCTGAGCAGGGCTGCCAATAATCCGGTAAGCACGTCTCCGGAGCCGGCCTTGGCGAGGGCAGGAGAGCCAGTTGGGTTGATCCAGGTCTGGCCGTCAGGCAAGGCAACCAGGGTGCGCTGCCCCTTGAGAATGATGATGCTGTTCACTCGGACCGCGAGTTGACTCGCGTCCTCAATTCGATTCTCAATTGGCCTTCCCAGAAGGCGCGCCATTTCACCAGGGTGCGGTGTGAGAATGCGTGGGAAGTAGGCGAGGTGGGGCTCGATGAGTGGCGAAAGGTTATTTAGAGCGTCAGCGTCGAGCACCAGAGTTGTGGTCAGGTAGCGAAAGAGATTCTGTACCAATTCGCACATTGCCGCGCTAGTACCAAGGCCGGGGCCGATGGCAACAACGCTTCTACCAGGAAGCTCTTTGTTCATCAAATCCCAGTCGCCCTGCATCAGGTCGGGGAGGCTTGGGCTGAAGCCTGATTCGGGTGAATACACGGTCGCAAGGCCTGCACCGCCGCGGATGGCTGCTACACCAGCAAGCTGGAGTGCACCTGGTTTTCCCTTGGCTCCACCGACGATCGCTACATGGCCGAAATTGCCTTTGTGGGAATTGCGCTCACGCGGCATGCCGATGGGCTTGAGATCAGCAAGAGTGATGAGATTTAGTTTTGCAGAAGCAAGGAATCGATCGGGAATGCCGATGGGAGCAACAACCAGTTCACCCATCTGGTCGCAACCGGGGGGCATGACTTGTTCGAGCTTGGGGGCGGCAAAAGTGACCGTGAGCTGAGCGTCGACTTGCCCACCACTGGGAATGTCAACGGCAACTCTGTTCGCAAGGGGCAGCGAGTTGATGCTGGAGACGAGCTCGGTAATGGGCGATCGCAATTCTCCGCTTATGCCTGTGCCTAGCAACGCGTCGATCGCGAGCGTTGTCGCTGCAAGGTCTGGCGGCACTTGCATTGTGTAAGGGATACCCAGGGCTTCAAGCATCTGGAGCTGCCGGGCCGCATCCGGGGCAAGTTCCTCCGGAGCATAGGCGAGAATGACTTTAAGTTGTGCGGGCCGATGGAGAACATAAAGGAGCCTCGCGAGGGCGAGGCCGTCTCCCCCATTGTTTCCCTTGCCACAAAAGATCGCGATTCGCTGTTTGGAGAGTGGCGAGTAGCGTTGCTCCATTGCGCGCAGCAGGGCATGCGCAGCATTCTCCATCAGCACGAGGGCAGGTATGCCACCATCGATGGCCGCAAGGTCTGCAGCGCGCATTTCAGAATGGGTCAGCACCTTCATGACTTGGCTATTACCAGCACTTTTTCCAGCGCCTGCAGAGAGCTGGTTTTTCCCATCACGATCAGGTGGTCGCCCGGATTGATTTTCGAATCGGCGTCCGGGTTGAAAAACATTTCCCCACTGGTCCGCCGAATGGCAAGAACGGTGACGCCATACTCGCGGCGCAGTTCTTTGAGGTCCCTCAAAGAACGGCTGGAGAGCTCCGAACTTTCGTCGATGCGGAACTGCTCGATGCCAAGATCGACCGCCGGGTCGAGCATTGCGTAATCGAGAAACTGGGTAACGTGGGGCCGAATCAAAGACTGTGCGAGCCGCGAACCGGTAACGCCATAGGGGGAGACGACAGCGTCGGCACCAGCCCGGCGTAACTTGGCGGCGGATTCGTCTTCGTTGGCGCGCGTGGCAACTGTCATTTTTGGATTGAGAGTTTTTGCCGACAGTGTAAGAAACAGGTTATCGGCGTCGCTGGCAAGGGCCGCGACCAGTCCCCGGGCCCGATCGATGCGGACTCCACGTAGCGTCTCGTCACGGGTCGAGTCTGCAAGTACACCAAGCATGCCGGCCTTGATGACCATCTCGATGCGGTCTTCGTCGTTGTCAATCACGACCAGCGGCACCTTCGATCGCATGAGCTCGTAGGCAGCGCCGCGACCGACACGGCCAAAGCCGCAGATGATGAAGTGATCGTGGAGGGAGTCGATCATGCGTTGTCTCCTTTTGCGGTCAAAATAATGGTCGAGCTGGAGCTCTATGATCGTGGAGGTCATCATGCCAACTCCGAAGAGGATGGCGTTTACTCCCACGAGAAGCAGGATCATGTTGAAGACACGGCCTGCGGTGGAAAGGGTTTTGACTTCGTAATAGCCGACGGTGGTGAGCGTGATCACCGTCATGTAGAGTGCGTCAAACCAGTGGTAGTGCTCAACGACGATAAACCCGATAGTGCCGAAAATAATCAGCGCCAGCATCAAACCGAAGAAGAGAAGGGCACGGCGGCGAAGGATTTCCATGGCGAGTCAGGACCTGCGGGCGATAAGCATGGTCATGTCGTCCTGCAGTTCGGGGGATCCGGTCCACTGGTTGACAGCCTCCATGACTGCTTCGATGATCCCGTTGTCGCTCAAATGAGCATTGCGCTTGACGACATCGATGAGCCTGTCTTCGCCGAACATCTCGTCGTAATCGTTCTGAGGCTCCGAAATTCCGTCGGTGTAAAGCAGAAGAATGTCGCCAGCTTCGAGCACGATGGAGCTTTCTTCGTATTGTGCAAAGGGGAAGGCACCCACAACCATGCCGTCCACGGCAAGCAGCGAAGCTTCACCCTTGCGGATGAGAATCGGTGGAAGATGGCCGGCGTTGGTGTAGCGAAGGACAGAAGTATTTTCGTCGAAGATCCCCAGAAAGAAGGTGGAGAACTTCTCGGGGGCCGTGTTAGCGTAGAGCTGTTTGTTGAGTTCTGTAACAATCTCGGAGCAGCAGAGGTTGGTTCTGGAGCTCTGGATCCGGTAGCGAAAACTGGACTGCACCGTGGCCATCAGAAGGGCGGCCGAGATTCCCTTGCCGGCCACATCGCCCATAGAAAAGCAGAGCTCATGATCGCAGAGACGATGGAAATCGAAGTAATCGCCCGATACCATCCGCGCTGGCTGGTAGTGGGCCGTCAGAGCGAGGTGAGTCGAGGCCGGAACGGATTTGGGATAGAGCTGGCGCTGCACTTCGCTGGCAATTTCGAGTTCTGCGTTGAGGCGTTCATTCTCCTTGGCTACCCTCAGAAGCCGCTCGAGATTTTCAGTCATCCTGTTGAAAGACTCGCCCAACTGCGCCAATTGATCACGTCCCTTCAAGAGAATGCGATGAGAGAAGTTGCCCTCCATGACGCGGTTGGTGCCTTCGTAAATGTCGTGGACGGTATTTGTAATTGTTCGTGTGAGGGTGACACCAATAATGAGCGCGATGATCTCGAAGATCAGGAAAAGCGAAGCAAGAAAAATGAGCGGGCCAAGGCTGAAATTCTGATCCCAATCCTGCCGCGACGAGAAGATGACTTTGAGCACTGTGAAGATGCGTGTCTGTAGAACGAGTACGCCGTTTCCTGAGCTAAGAGCCTCGTCCCAAAACACAACAGGAACAACGCTAAACCAGGTGAGTTGGAAGTCAGCGCGGTTGATGGCTTCGGGGACGGGCACCTCGGTTGGGACGATGGCGGGCGCCTTCGACGAACTCTTGCGCCTGCGAATACGAAAGCCCGATCCTGTGTCTTCCACCGTCCCGCGCAAGGAAACCGGGCCGAGTTTTGGTACCAGGTTAGAGAGGTAAGAGGCAGACAGTGGGGCCATCGCCGTGACCTCGCCATCGGCAGAACGGATATGGGCCCAAATGTAATATTCGTTCGCCTTTCGCAGAATACCGGCATTGTCCTGAATCGAAGTTGGTGCCTTCTCAATACTCGCGTCAGAGGGGTAGACATAACTCTCGTCCTGATCGACGCGAATCTCGAAATTCGGGAACCGTTCTTCAAAGAAGCTGCCTAGCCGCTCAATAGAAGCGAGCCGCCGATCCGGTGGAACACGAAGAACCGACTCAGCCGCGCCACGTAAAGTCCCCACCTGTCGGTCGAGTTCACTATTGACGAGGTAAATCGCCATCTGGCCTGTAATGAAATAAGTGATGACCGAACTAAGTGTGCCAAGCAGAAGTAGTGGCACAAGAGCAATAAATACATAGGCCACGACGAGGCGATTTCGGAGACGCCAGATCAGACTGCGCAACATCAGTTTGCCCAGGCGCCAGATGGCGACCGGGGCAGTGGCAATCAATCCCATGATGGAGATCGCAAGCCATAACTCCCCCCAACTCTGATTTACAGTAGCGATCAGCAAAAGTAAAAAGAGCGCAAAAATCCGTTCCCACCAGCCGATACGGCTGATGGCCTCGCGGAGAGTCAACTTGCGGGGTGGACTGATGAGTGGCGTCACACGCGGGAACTGGCGATGGCCGGAGTCTTGATTTCGGCGTCGGGCAGCGGAACCTCTGGATTCAAGTATAAGTTTGTCAGACCATCTTTGAGAATTGCGAAAGCTGTGTCTACATCATCGGTAAACTCAAACAGCTTCAAGTCTTCAACGCCGATCATGCCGGTTTCCACAAGAGCATCAAAGTTGAGGATCTTCTTCCAGAAAGAAGTGCCATAGAGAAGACAGACCATTCGCTTGTGGAGCTTGCGAGTCTGCGCAAGAGTAAGAATCTCACTGAGCTCGTCCAGAGTGCCAAAACCACCTGGAAACACAACCAGTGCTTTGGCCAGATAAGCGAACCAGAACTTGCGCATGAAAAAGTAATGGAATTCAAAACTCAGATCTTTGGTGATGTAAGGGTTTGGCATCTGCTCCATGGGCAAACCGATGTTGAGTCCGATGGAGAGGCCATTTGCGTCCAGGGCCCCGCGGTTGGCTGCTTCCATGATGCCTGGACCTCCTCCCGTGCATACAACAAACATTCGCTCTGTGTCCGTCAAACTTATCGACCAATCGGTAAGGCGGCGTGCCAGTTCACGGCATTCGTCATAGTAACGAGCCATGGGGTGTGTGGCGTAAGCGGCGTCTTCCGGCGAAGGAATGCGCGCCGAGCCAAAGAAAACGAGAGTGTCGTGGATGTGATGCAGGCGAAACTCGCGGAGCGGGTCAAGGTATTCAGAAAGGATGCGGACACTGCGGCCCTCAGGGGAATGCAGAAACTCGGGTTTCTCGTAAGCGAGCTGGTCGCGGGTAATCTTATTGCTCATTTTGAGGAGTGCTTTCTTCAAGGGACTTGAGGCGTGATTCCAGGTCGCGAAGAGTGCGCACCATTTCGCCGAGTTTTGGAAAGGCAGTGACAGCGCGCCGCCATTCCCGGAAGTCGAATGCCGGGGAGCCGGAGACAATCGTGCCGGCTTCGACGTCATGACCGACACCGCTTTGAGCATAGACGACAGCGTTGTCGTTGATCGTGAGATGACCGGAGACGCCGACTTGACCGGCAAGCAGGACGGATTTCTTCAGGATCGTTGATCCTGCAAGACCAACCTGAGAACAGAGAATGTTGTCGGGGCCGACTACGCAGGCATGGCCAACCTGAACGAGTGAGTCGACCTTCGCGCCGCGCTCAACGCGGGTTTCGCCCATTGTGGCGCGGTCGATATTGGTCAGGCTCTGGATCTCGACATCGTCTTCAACGACGGTAATGCCGGATTGTACGATCTTGTGGTGTGAACCATCGGCGCGCTTGGCAAAGCCGAATCCATCGCCCCCGATCACCGTGTTGTTCTGGAGAATGACCCGGTTGCCGATGCGGCAGAATTCACGAACCACAGAGTGGGAGTGGGCAAGAAAATCGTCGCCGATCTCCGCGCCAGCGTAGATAACGACATGGGGGTGAAGGGTTGCGTTTCTGCCAATCTTCACGCTGTCGCCGACATAACAGAAGGGGGCGATGGATGCACCCACACCAATTGAGGCAGTAGGGGAGACGAAAGCCTGTGGTGAAATGCCGGCTGGAAGTTGGGGTGCTTGGTAAAAAAATTCCAGGGCACGAGCGAAATCAAGGTAGGGGTTGGTGGAGATCAGTGTGGGGATGTGGGGAGAAGGCTGGGCGGCTATGATCGCCGAAGCTTGGGAGGCTTTCACCTTGTGGCCGTATTTTGGATTTGCGAGGAAGGTGAGTTGGCCCGGGCTGGCCTGCTCCATGCCGCTGAGGGAGTGGATTTCAGGATCAGAATCACCGGTGACGGAACAATTCAGGCGAGCGGCAATCTCGGATAAGAGCATACGCCTTCTATTGTGCCGTGCTAAGTGGCCTTGGAGGCGCAGGCGGTAGAACAATATTGGCCTTGAACGAGTCGTTCGGCGGGAGAGTAAGTTCCGCAGACGGGACACTTCTTGAGAGGGGTAGAGTTGCTGGCTGCCTGTTGCGGACCTTGCGGAGCAGCCTTCGGTTGATCTGGATTCACCATCTGTGTGACCTCTTTGGAGATCATGGCGATGACTCCGCGAATGAAGGCGGCGGCAATTGCGGCGATGAGGAGTCCGATGAGTGCTTTGATCATAGTTTTCAGGTCAAATTAGAAAAAGGGCGGCCCATGTGAGCCGCCCTTTCATTTGGATGTAAAGAACGGCTAGTTCTTCTTTTTCTTTGCGGCCGGTGCAGGAGCACCTTTCTTGGAATCGGGGTTGACGTAAGTAGTCTGCAGAGTGCCGCCCATCGTTTCGATCATGCCCTTTGCGCTTGCTGCAAACTGTCCGTCCGGCTTGAGCGAGAGGTACTTTTCAAATGAGGATTGTGCGCCCTCAGGGAAGGTCATCTTGCCTGTCTTGGCATCTACAGTAGCCTTGCCCGTAAAGTAGATACCCAGCTGGTAATGGGCATCTGCGTAGTTGGGGTCTGCTTCGACTGCCTTCTTGAAGGCGATCCCAGCGGGTTCGTTTTGACCGGCATTGATGAGCAATGCGCCGAGATTGTAGAAGTAGCGACCTGCACCAGGAGGATCGAGGGTAGCTGCTTTGTTCAAATTTTCCTGGGCTTCCAGAAACTTGCCAGAGCGGGCAAGCGCAAGACCGTAGTTGTTGAAATAGGCTGCATCGTCCGGTTTGAGTTCAATTGCCTTCTTGAAGGATTCGAGCGACTTCTCGTTGGCGGCGTCCTTTTCTGCTCCAGTCTTCGTTTTCGCAAGTCCGCTATAAGCATCAGCGAGCTGGCCGAAAATCACATGCTGCTTGGGGTCGAGAACAGCGGCCTTTTCGAGTGACTCAACGGCAACCTGGAAGTTGCCAGCCTTGATCGCTTCCATACCGCCATTGAAGGAGTCATTCAACTCCTTGTTTTTCTTCATGGATTCCGCACGTTCCTTGGCCTGCTTTTCGAGGGCAGCCTTCTGCTCGGGACTCATGTCCCGTTCCATTTCCTTGGTGATCACACCCGTATCAGCAGCCTTTTGCATAGCCTGCTGCTTGGCAGCCTGCTCGGCAAGGTTGAATTTTACAGGCACTGGATCGCCAAGGCGCATCCGAACGCCTTTGAGCGTATCAACGATTTTGCCATCGATTTCGCAGGCGACATCATAGGTGCCCAGGGGGAGACCGGCGTGGAAGAATTCGCCCTTTTTGTTGGTCTTTACCTTATAGCTACCTTTGATATCGGTACGTGTGATTAGAATGAGCGCGGCATCCTTGCCGACGGGCTTTCCGTCCGCGCCAGTGACGACGCCTTCGAGCGCGCCAGTTTGAGAATAAGCAGGGGCGGCGCTGAGGCCGAGGAACAAGGCGAGTACTGAACTCAAGCCCAACAGGTTCCGAACGAGATTTTTCATGGGTTTCACTCCGATTGTGGTTCCTCCCTGAGAATACTACAGAGGAATATTACCGTGCTTCTTCTTCGGCATTGTGTCGACCTTGTTTTCGAGCATCCGCAAGGCGCGAATCACCCGGGGACGCGTTTCTCGCGGCAGGATAACGTCGTCGATATAACCGCGTTCGGCGGCCACGAAGGGGTTGGTGAATTTCTCTTTGAACTCTTGCACTTTCTCGGCTCTCAACTCCTGCTGGTTGGACGCGCGTGAAAGTTCGTTGCGGTACACGATGTTCACTGCCCCCTCTGCTCCCATCACGGCGATTTCGGCAGTGGGGTAAGCCAGGTTGATATCGGTGCGTAGGTGTTTGGAGCCCATCACGCAATAAGCGCCACCATAGGCTTTGCGCGTGATGATCGTGATCTTTGGGACAGTTGCTTCGGCGTATGCATAAAGCAGCTTTGCCCCGTGGCGAATGATGCCGCCAAATTCCTGTTCCGTTCCTGGAAGAAAACCGGGCACATCTTCAAAAGTGAGGATCGGAATATTGAACGCATCGCAGAAGCGAACAAAGCGTGCACCTTTAACGCTGGAGTTGATGTCGAGACAGCCGGCGAGGACAGCGGGCTGATTAGCCACGATCCCAACCGTTTGCCCTGCCATGCGGGCAAATCCCACAACGATGTTTCGGGCGTAGTGTTCGTGAACTTCAAAAAAATCGGCGTCGTCGACAACACGGCTGATGATGTCCTTGATGTCATAGGGCTGGTTCGATTCTGCGGGGACAACAGAATCGAGAGTGATGTCCATGCGGTCTTCTGGGTCATCAGTTGCAACGCGCGGGGCAGCGTCGCGATTGTTTTGCGGTAGAAAACTCAAAAGGCGCCGCACCTGTCTGAGGCAATCCTTGTCAGAGGGGGCAAGAAAATGCGCAACCCCGGAGGTAGCGTTGTGTGTCATGCCGCCTCCGAGTTCTTCTTTCGAAACTTCTTCGTGCGTGACAGTTCGGATCACGTCGGGGCCCGTGACGAACATATGCGAAGTGCCGTCCACCATAAAAATGAAATCCGTGAGGGCGGGTGAGTAAACAGCGCCGCCCGCGCAAGGGCCGAGCACTGCGGAAATTTGAGGTACAACGCCAGAGGCAAGCGTGTTCCTCAAGAAGATGTCGGCGTAACCGGCAAGGGATACAACGCCCTCCTGGATGCGCGCACCGCCTGAATCATTCAGCCCAACCAGCGGTGCCCCATTCTTCAATGCCATGTCCATCACTTTGCAAATCTTTAGGGCATTTGATTCCGAGAGCGATCCGCCGAGCACTGTAAAGTCCTGCGCGAAGACGTACACCAGACGGCCATTGACATAGCCGTAACCCGTAACAAAGCCGTCTCCATCAAAGATCTGCGCATCCATGCCGAAGTCGCGACAGCGGTGGCGCACAAAAGGGTCGAGTTCTTCGAAGCTGCCTTCATCGAGCAGGAATTCCACTCGCTCGCGGGCAGTGAGTTTGCCATCCCGGCGCTGGCGCTCGAGGCGATCCGCGCCGCCTCCGAGTTTTGCATTGGCACGACGGCGTTCGAGTTCCTCGGCTGGGTTCATGTCTGGCATCAGGAACCAGTGTAATAGCCTGCCCTGGCCCGGATGGTGAGCTTGCCGTACTTCTTCTCGGCTTCCTTAGTCAGTGACACACGTATCTTGCGATATTGCCCGGCACTACCAAGCGGAGCCTTGTAGGTGATCAGATAGCGCTCGCGCAGATTCGCCAGTAGTTTGGCGAAAGCCTCATCGGCACGTTCTGTGCGGAGGACTTCGCCGCCAGTCTCAGCAGAAAGTTTGTATACATCTGCCCAACTGAAATCAGGGTTGCGCTGTTCAGGATTCTTGAGCGGCTTGGGGGGAGCAGCGTTCTTGGTGACAATGGAATTGAGAACCGCATCGGCGGCGAAAAGCCTGCGTAGCACCGTTTCGTCGCTCACGCGGTAGTTAAGCGCTTTGTTGTCAGTGAGGATGAATATGGCGCGATGGCCGGTGAGCTTGGGGCTGTCGAGAAAGGCTTGTGCAGCGTCAAGCAGTGCGGCATTGATAGAGGTCCCAGAAGGAATGAAGTCCGGGCGCAGCGCCTGGTCAATCGCAAACGCAGCACGTTCCATATTGGCCGTAAAAGGCATCAGGTAATCCGACTCCTTGGCAAAACCCATCACTCCCACCTTGTCTGTTGCGCGCGTCTGCGAAAGAAGCACCCGGGCGCGCCGACCGATCTGGGCGAGATAGTCTTTCATGCTGCCGGAGACATCCAGCAAGAGAAGCAGATTGAGGGCTTCGTCTTCTCGGCCAAGGTAGCTGATGACGGCGGGCTTGCCCTCGTCTTCGATGAGAAAGTCTTCCGCTTGCAGGCCTTGGATAAAGCCCTTTTCATTGCGGACGAGCACATCCAGGCGTACTTGAGTAACGCCGGCCTGAAAGATCGTGGTCCCCGGCTCTTGACCGGCACCAGCCGCAATCAGACAGAATAAGAAAGCCACAAGCCGCATGAAGAATATTATCGTCGGAACAGCGGGACATATCGACCACGGCAAGACCACGCTCGTCAAAGCCTTGACCGGAATCGATACGGACCGGCTCAAGGAAGAGAAAGAGCGGGGGATCTCGATCGAGCTCGGGTTCGCCGATCTCAAGACCACGCAAGGCATGCGGATTGCCTTTGTCGACGTCCCTGGGCATGAGCGCTTTGTGCGAAACATGCTGGCGGGAGTGAGTGGCATTGATCTTGTCCTGTTTGTCGTAGCTGCCGATGAGGCCATCAAGCCGCAGACGCGAGAGCACTTTGACATCTGCCGCCTGCTTGGGTTGAGACGCGGTGTAATTGCCCTGACCAAAGCAGATCTTGTAGATGAAGAATGGTTGGCTCTCGTGCGAATGGAACTTGAAGATTTTGTAAAAGGGAGCTTTCTTGAGGGTGCGGCAATTGTGCCAGTGAGTGCGGTGACGGGGATGGGTCTCGATCAGATCCAGCTGGAAATACTCAAGGCGGCAGAAGGGCTCGAACAGCGCGATCAGCGACGGATGTCGAGGCTGCCCATTGATCGAGCCTTCGTCATGAAAGGTCACGGCACCGTTGTGACGGGGACCTTGCGCGAAGGGAAATTGACACTGGAAAGCGAAGTGGAACTGTATCCCAGCGGTAAAGTGGCGCGGGTAAGAGGGATCCAGGTGCACGGGGAGAAAGTGAAGGAGGCGCTCGCGGGGCAGCGGACTGCGGTGAATCTTGCCGGCGTAGATGTAACTGACGTGGAGCGTGGCTTCGTGGCTGCGCCTCCGGGGAAACTGCGGCCTGTCCGGATCTTCGATGCCGAAATTCAACTGTTGCAGGGCGCGAGGGCCATCCGCGACAGGGCGAAAGTGCACTTTCATGCGGGAACCGTTGAAGTAGCTGCGGAACTGAGGGTGCTCGCAGAAAAACGCCAAATCGAGCCAGGCGCAACCGCCTGGGTGAGGCTGGTACTGGACGCAGAAACGCTCGTACTGCCAGACGACCGTTTTATCCTGCGCAGCTTCTCGCCGATGGTGACGATCGCCGGCGGTACAGTGATGGAGTTGCATTTTGGAGCAGCCAGATTGCGGCGAAAGGGTGCCGTGGATCGACTTGAAAAATGGAAGGCCATGGCACTTCCGGCGCGTATCCAGTTCCTTGTCGAGCAACGGCCGCTCGGCATTGAGTTTGCCGAGTTGCGGCAAAGCCTCGGTTGTCTTGAGGAGGAGATGCCGAAGGGTTTGGAGAAAATTGGTAGTTGGTTCGCTGCAGGGACAAACCTGAAACAGATAGCAGCCGAGCTTGTGGCTCGCTTGCGTGTGCATCACAAGGAGCATCCGCTTGAGCCGGGGCTTTCGCGAGAGGCGTTGCGGGCGGGCTTGCTCGCCGGGGCTCCTGTGCCGCTGATGGTAGCTTTATTGCGCCATGCCCCAAGTGTAAAAGCCGAGGGAGACTTGTTACGCCTTGAAAGTCACAAGGTAAAGCTGGAGCTGAAAGAGGATGAAGCGTCGCAGGATATGGAGAAAATGTTTCGAGAAGCTGGCTTGGCAGTCCCCGCCGTAGATGAGGTCTTGCGAGCAAGCGGGCTCGAATTGGGCAAGGCGAAATCAGTATTGACTCTCCTCTTGCGAAGCGGCGTTCTCGTCCGGGTTGGTGCGGAGATGGTGTTTCATTCCGAAGCGCTGTTGGCTCTTCGAAAAATTGTGTCCGCCAGGCGAGGCGAACGTTTTGGTGTGGCTGAATTCAAAGACTGGACCGGGATTTCCCGAAAATATGCAATTCCGCTGCTTGAGTATCTGGACCGGGAGAAAGTGTCGCGCCGGGATGGCGATGCTCGCGTTATCCTCTAAAATGCGGGCTAAAGTTTCTCCAGCCAAACCGATAAGCAGAAGTGCAGTGGCAGGAATGAACCTTGAAGCTTCGACTTATCCAGACGACTTGAGCAGCGCTTTGCCAGAGATGCCGATACTTCTACTTTGTATCGGTGCCGCAACCGAAATTAGAACGAAGGCTGAAGAATGGCGCGCTCAAATGCAGGCCATTGAGGACGCGGTGTTCTGCACAAATGATTTGCAGGAAAGTCTTGCGGTGCTAACAGAGTGTGAAAACCTGGGTACGCCGGTTGGGTTGATTGTGATCGTGAGTGAGCTTTGGAACCAAGATCTCTGCGCAATGGTAGAAGAGCTGCGGCAATCCGGCCGAGAGACCGAACTTCCAATTCTCTTGGGCTGCGAGGTTTTGCCCCGAGTTCATTTATATGAATCTGTAGAAGCAGGCGTCAATCTTGCTTTTTCGCCACCCTTCGATTGGGAGCTCATCCGGCGAAAGGCGCAGAGTGCTTTGAGGGCTGCTGCGCAAGCATGGGAGTTACAGTCGGGCAAAGACCATGCCGAAGAATTGCTCGCGCAGCACAAGCAATCCGTCCTGAGTCAAAATCTCTGGCGCATGGACATGCGCACCCATGCAATTGAGTTCAGTGACAACTTCCGGCGCATGAGTGGCTTCTCGGCTCAGCAAATCGGCAACAGCCTGGACGAGTGCCTGTGCATGATTCACCCTCAAGACCTGTCGCGGTTGAGCCAGTCCTTGAGTGGCGCGGATTGGAAGTTGCTTCCTGACGAGTTGAACTTTGAATTCCGACTGCGCCACCGGAACGGGCATTGGCGCTGGGTGCTGGTTCGTGGCCGGATTGAGCGGGATGAGTCGGGAGATCCACTCGCGATCAGTGGATCCCACACAGACATTACCGAGGCAAAAACGACAGACCCCGTTACCGGGCTCGCAAACCGCTTTCAGTTTGAAGACTGGCTCGAAGAAAATTTTGCGCCGCAATCTTCGCACATGGCTGTCATTTTGGTGGGGATTGATCGCTACGCCCTGATTCGCGACTCTTTTGGGCAAGCTCTGGGCGACCAGCTGCTTCGTCTCGCCGGCGAGAGATTGAGTAGCGTGCTCGATGCCGGAAATCGGCAATTGAGCGGTTGGATGCTGGCACGTCTGAGCGACGACGAGTTTGCGATTGCGATTCCGGAGGTTGAAGATGCGAAGGCCGCTCGCGCCATCGCAGAACAAGTTCAGGAGGCTCTTGCGAAGGGTATCTGGCTTGAAGGCAATGAGTTGTTCCTCTCTACGAGCGCTGGCTTTGTACTCGAAGAAGACCGGCAGCATTTTGAAGAGGTTTGGCGCGACGCTGAAATTGCTATGCATTCGGCCAAGGCGGACGGCGGAAACCGGATCATTCTTTTTGATCGCATCATGCGCGAGAGCGTGCTTGAGCGGATGGCAAGTGAGAATGATCTAAAGCGAGCCATCGAACAGTGGGAATTTGAGGTCTACTATCAGCCAAAAGTAACGTTGAAGGATGAGCGTATTGTCGGCTTTGAGGCTTTGCTGCGCTGGCAGCATCCCACAAAAGGGATAGTTCCGCCTTCGCAATTCATCCCGCTTGCGGAAGAGTGCGGATTGATCATTCCGATCGGGATCCGGACGGTGCGAGAGGCATGTGAAACGATCCGCAAGTGGCAGGACGAATTCCCCCAAAGAAAGCCCCTTGAGGTAAGTGTGAACTTGAGCGTGCGCCAGTTCCAGGATCTACATTTGAATGAAGAAATTCAAAAGATTCTCGCAGAAACAAAGATCCTGCCTTCCACGTTGCAATTCGAAGTTACCGAGAGCGTCCTGATGCAAGAGCCAGAGCGGGCTCTTGAAATTGTGGATGAGCTGCGCCAGATGGGCGTAGGTCTAAAGATTGACGACTTCGGCACAGGATATTCCTCATTGAGCTATTTGCATAAGCTGCCCTTCGATACCCTCAAGATTGATCGGTCCTTCATCAGCACGATGGGCGAAGATCATGCGGCTTTTGAAATTGTCAGAGCTATTATCCTGCTGGCCGAGAGCCTGGGGCTTCACGTAGTGGCAGAGGGGATCGAGACGCGCCTGCAGGCAGAGGAATTACGCAAGCTTGGCTGTGAATTTGGGCAGGGTTACCTGTTTGCTCCGCCACTGACGATTGTGGCAGCGCAGAGGATGCTGATGGCGCAATCTGCGCGTACTCTGTCCGACGAATTCTAAGTGCTGCAGTTGCCGTTTTTGAGAATAGCAACAACGGAGCAGTCGGCATTTGCCTCGCGACGGCAGGGTGCATCCACTAAAGATTGAATGCGTTGCGCTAGCCGTTGATACTCAGAGATTTTACGATTCAGCTCCATCAGTTTGCGTTCAGCGAGTCTGCACGTTTCTTCGCAAGATGCAACACCGGCATCGAGCGATGCGGCTAGTGTCCCTGCTTCGGCCAGACTAAAGCCAAAGCTCTGGCATTGCTTCAGAAAACGCACTCGATCCACATGTTGTGCCGCATACTGACGGTAGCCGGAATGAGGTTTCCGAGGCTGCACAAGCAGCCCCTCCCGCTCGTAGAAACGGATTGTTTCTACGCCGACTTGAGCCAGACGAGCAGCCTCAGAAATGGTCATAGTTTGATTGTGATCAGTTTTTGCCGGGCTCGCAGCAGGAACAATTGCAGTTGGGGTCGCCACAAGGGCAGATGGTGCAGCAGGTGCAGCTGCGTTGGGTGTGATTTCTCATGAGTTCAGGGTAAAGGCCGTAGTGGAGTACGGAGTCAAGCGGAACTCTTAAGAATTTCTGCAGATCTTCACTTGCGAGATCGAGCTGTAAGGGAATGAGATAGTGCAATCCAACCGGCTACGTTTGTCGCGGACAAAACTACCAATGAGCAACCCAGTCCTTCGGTCTCTCCTCCAAACCCAAGCAAAAGAGCATTGTGAACAGAAAACACCTTGCACCAATGAACTCGTAAATTATAGAAGGCGGGGCAATTTTCGATGTTCGATCTGAGTCTAAAGGAATTGGGGGCTGCCCCCGTTGTTAGCGTAGAGATCCAAGCAGCTAAGTGGTCGGGGCGAGAGGATTCGAAGCTCCGACCTCCTGGTCCCGAACCAGGATTCGGGGGATGAGGATTGAATGCGCAGGTTTGCGCGCGGTTGCGATGGGGTTTTGTTTTCTAGCTCTTGCGGCGGATTGGCGGTTGGGGCGTCGCATCCGGTGGTAGCGAGTGGATGCAGGGGGTGGGCATAGCATTGGGCATAGTCAGAACTTCGAGAAAACATTCAACACGAGTGTTTCGACGTGTGCGGCGACCTTGGATTCGCCCAGCTTCAAGGAGTTCGGATGTCCGCAGCCATTTCGCAATGTGAGGCAGCCCTCGATCTCTTGCTTGGTGTTCCTTCCTAGCATGGAGAGGGCACTGAGAATGTTCAGGAACTCAGATTCTTTGAGACGACCGAGATCATCAGTAGTGTGCGCCTGCCTCCATTTGGGATCACGTCGGAGGGCTTCTGCGTTGAATGGCGCGAGGTGCTTTGCGATGACGGTATCGTGTAGCAGCGCTACGGCACCCGCCCAAGAAAGGACGATAGCTGCCCTGTAGCAACCGAATTCGATGCACTTGGCAGCTTCCTCAATGAACTCCTTGGTTGTGGCATCAGCTATTCTTGCGATGTGTTGGCGAAGCGCCGCAACGGACGCTGACGTTGCCGCTGTCGCCGGTGTTTCGCCGAGTACACTCCTAACGAACTTGTCTCCGTCCGGAGTCAATTCCCATCCCTGAGGAGTTCGGATTGCCATTCCGTTTGCAGCCCCAAGGTATTGCGATACGTTCCACGCTTTCGCTTTGGTCAGGCCGAAGTCGCGTGCTGCACCCTTGATATCGGCTACGGATGAAGGCTCCCTCAGTGAGTAAAGGCAGCACAAGAGTCGGTCACGATTTGACAGATCCTGACGATGAACCACTTGCTTAAGTCTTTGGAGCACTTACGAGCCGCCCCTCAAGGTCTTTCTGCTTTTGAACTGACAGGGCATAGATTTCCTTCTTCACTTCGAGCAAGTCACCCTGCTTTACCAGATTGGTAAGCGACTGTGAGAGATTGGCCTGAAAACTCGTCTTATAGTAGCCAGTCGCCTCTTTCATCGCACCATGTATATCCTTCCGCCCGTATTCACGCTTGCCCTGTTTGGCCAAACGAAGGCAGGCCGCCAAAACGAGATCGGGGCCGGATTTTACACTCAAAGCTGCGGCGATGGTCCTCGTAGTCTTGTCTCATACAAGATGAGCCTGAAGGAAAGAGCGATTCTCACACAAGATGAGCCTGAAGGCAGAGAGGTGGCAGAAGCTGGGGATTGATCATCAGCATGCAAGGTGGCGAGAAACTGAGCCTGGAGCAGATCCGGG
>JANXLY010000001.1 GCA_025354885.1 Acidobacteriota bacterium
TAGTCTGCTGAGAGCAGCGCGGATCGATTGATCGCTCCCAAGTTTGGCCCAACATCAAGCAGCGCGACATCGGCCTCAAATTGCCTTCCAGCCATTTGAACGATACGGGAAAAACCAGAAATAACGCGGAACGCTCTTTCCTTCCCATCACTGCAAAGCGGCCACTGCGAACTGAATTCATCTTCCATTTTGGACAGCGCTAGATTACCCACAATAAGTCCAAGATTCAGATCGATATTCTCAACGTGCGGCACTGCAATATCTCCTGTACCTTCGGTCAATGGTCGCAGTGCGGCACTCACACTTTCCGTATCCTCGCCTTGATTCCATATTTCATCGAGCCTGTCCGCCTCAAGAAACATGGAGGACAAATTGGACTGTGGATCAAGATCAACAGCAATGACGCGTAGGCCGAGATCTGCATACATCCAGGCAAGATGATACAGCAGCGTCGTCTTTCCTACACCGCCCTTATTATTGAAAAATGCAATCGTCTTCATGAATGCGCTGGCACCGTAACCCCAAAATATGTATCGCCGAATTCGAACACCGCAGGAGAATTTCCATTCCTGGCAAGCCTTGCCTGCGCGCGCTCAATTCCACTCCCAAAACGATTAACAGCGCCAAGTGTGCGAAGAGCCTCGGCAATAATTGGATTCCTGTAGCTGGTCTGCTTCGGAAAGTTATCAGGGCGAGCCGCTCCATACAGCGGCCCAGGATTCTGAATTTCTATGCGGTCTGAAAACTGCAAAAACCTCACCGGCGCTGGGGCTTCATAGGATCGGTGCAGCAGTGCATTCATTAGAAATTCTCGAATTGCCACTGCAGGATAGTCGGCCACTTGCATTTCCTCAATCGCACCAATCCTCACCGGCCTCGTATTTGTCACTAGCTCAACAAAAGCTTGCAGATTTCGGACAATTGAGAGCAGGTCACCTTGAAAGCGCTTCTCCACTGCGACATCAGATCCCATATCGGTCCCCTCGAAGCGGACATACTGCACATACGCATTCGGAAGCCAATTGAGAAGGTCCTTCGCAAATAAGATCAGTCCAGCTTGTGTCGGGCTACTTTGCGCAAGATCAAAGAATCGAAGCGAAGCCAATTGATGCTCTATCGGTCGATGATTTTCGGCAATGATTTCGGCATCCACGGCCATTGGTCGATAAGTATTCGTAAACACATCTAGAGCAAGATCGCCAAGCGTCGCACCCTTACATGCTTGTGCATCAAAGGTGCGTGCAGACGCAGTCCGTCGCTCAATGAGGATAGATTCTTCAGTCTCGTTGGCAATACCCTTGCGAGGGCCACGGCGGATCCACGCCACACCTTTGTATCGGACAGGCGGCAGATCGGATGGCTGCACTTCAACAACAGCAATATCCCCTCTACCCAAATCCAGCTTCAGACGGTAAACCTGAATAGCCGGTGGTGGAAGAATATTCCCGTCACTAGTCAATCCCGAAAGATTCCTCAACAGCTCATCCGTTACTTCAAGCCCAGTTGGATCCCCAGTCTTGTCATCGGCTCCAATCAACAAAAATCCGGGCAGATGTGCACCTGCCATATCATTGCAAACGCGCAGATTGCCTGGCTAAACTTTTCTGTGTCTTTAGTCGCGACTGTCCGCTCCACTCGAAATGATTCGAGGTCAGAAAGTAATTGAACAACTTCGAGTTCGCTGATCATGCCTCTATAACCCTAGACTCTATTCTCACTCAATTCCGAAACGATCCATCTAGACATCGAACGCCTGCTCAAAGGGCATCACCCTTACCGCCCCCACCCGCAGCGGAAAGCTCGCCACCTCCAGATCTTCCAAAATCACTTCCTTAGGCTGCTCCGTTTCATAATCAATCGGCGTAGCCTCACCACTCTCAAGTACGCGTCCAAACTCCGCCATCCCAGGTCCCACGGCAACAAAGCTCAAATCCTCGACCTGCAAGTACCGGCCAATCACTTCTTTCACATTCTCAAGCGTCAACTCGGCTAGTCCTCCAGCAATGTAGCTCGTGTACTCCGGAGTTCCATAAAAAGTACTATCAATCGCGTATCCCGCGACCAGTGACTCTGTCTTCAGCAGCAGCTTCACATACTTCCCCAGAAACTTCCGGGTCCGCTCAAACTCTTCTCCACTCAGTCCTTCCCTCTTCAATTTATCGATCTCATAGAGCGCCAGCCGAAATGCAAACAATGCTTTCCTTGGCTCCACGGGACGCAACCAAACCTGAAAAATCTGCTGCTGACGCGCCAGGTTCGGCTCCGGTTCAAATTGATACATCCCGCGAGGAAAATACTCGATATATGCGTAGTCCCCATAATTCAATCCACGCACCTCTCGAATCCGGTCGAAAAGCCGCCCTCCACTCCGGTGCTGCCCCAGCCACGATTGCGCCACCAGCAGCGCCAGATAATCCGGATGCCCCCGCCGCACTGGAATATGAAATCCAAAACTCATCGCCACTCCACGCGCATCCGCCTTCTCAATCAATACCACCTCTATCCCTCTAGGCTGCTTCGGCTCAGGCAACTCCGGCACGGGCAACGCTTCAAGATTCAACTCAGCAAGATAGCGCCCATAAAATTCCCGCACATCACAGATCTCAATAGCCTCCAGCCCCTGCACGGTTCCGCTGCACGGATGCCCATAGGGATGCCCCCTGTAAAGTTCCTGATACAACACTTCCTTTGCCATCTCCTCGTCATTGCTGCCTCGCAATCCTACCTTCAGGTAATTAAGCAAATCCTCGCGCACGCGCTCAAAATCTTCCTGTGCAAAACCAGGGCTTTCCAACATCTCATTCAAAATCGATTCGTAGCGGTCGAGGTGATCCCGATGCACCGTGCCATAGAACACAGTCAACTCCTGGTCCACCTGCACCTCAATCTGCGTAGCCATCTCGAAAAACTCATCAAGAATCTGCTTATAGCTTCGCTTCGTGGTCCCGCCTTCCGCCATCAGCGTCGCAGTCAGACAAGCCAGCCCCTCCTTGCCCTTCGGATCGAGCGCACTCCCGCAGCGCACTGCAAAGCGGCAACTCTTCAGCGGCTCGTTCATGCCACACTCCGCAACAAAGCAGTGACCCGATTCGCTTCCACAAAATACTCCTGAGCCACTCGACGCAAATCCTCAGCGCTCACCCGCGCATACTGCTCATAGAGTCGATTGATAGTCTCCGGCGTCCGTCGCAGTGAAACGTAACGCGCCAATAACCCCGCAATCCCCTCCGTCTGATCCATCCGCATCGCAAACGCATACCTCAAATGACTCTTCACCGTCTCAAGCCGCACCCCATCCACCAACTCAGTCTTCATCAGATCCACCGTTTCTGCCACACGCCGACGCACATCGTCGATGCGTTCCGCATCCTTCACCCGCGCCGTCACGACATACAGGTAGGGATCAAGATGATCCGCATTCATCCCAAAGAACACATCACAAAGTTGCTCCTCCAGCACCAGTTCCTCATACAACGGAGCGCTCTGCGAAAAGTACAGGTAGGACAAAATGTCCAGTGCCGCAGACTCTCCATCATCATCGCGATAAGCCGGCGTCCGATAAGCAACCTGCAAAATTGGCATCGTCGCTGTCGGCCACTCCACCGCAACTTCCCGCGGCCCCGCAAGTTGCGGTGCCGCCGGAATCGTCTCTTGAAAACTCCCCCGCTTCCAGCCGCCCCAGTGCTCACTCACTAACCGCCGCGCCTCCTCTGCACTCACATCCCCTGCCAGAATCATCGTCGTATTTTCAGGCCGGTAATACCGCCCATGAAACTGCCGTGAAAACTCATAAAGCTCAGGCATCCGTTCGATGTCCTTCAAGAATCCCATCGTCGTGTGTTGATAAGGATGCTTCTCAAAAGCAGCTTCCCGCAACTTCTCCTGCAACAATTGGAACGGCTCCGCACTGTCTTTGTTGTATTCCGCCAGCACCGCACGCGCCTCCGTCCGGAACACCTCTTCACTATATTTCAGATGAGCAAAACGGTCCGCCTCCATCGCAACAATCTGGCCAAGGTCCTCACGCGTAAAAGTCGTGTGATAAACCGTCAGATCATCATCGGTATAAGCGTTTTGCGCCGCACCTGCATCCTTCAAAACTGCCTCATAGCGCTCCGGTGGATATAGTTCCGTCCCACGAAACATCATGTGCTCGAACAAATGCGCAAACCCGCTTTTGCCAACCTCGGTCTCGTTGCGCGATCCGACATGCACCACAACGTACAAAGAGACGATATGCGGGTAACTCGTAGGCACTGTAATCAGCCGCAGCCCATTCGCGAAATCATGCTGATCATATTCAAAAGGGAAAATCTTGGTCATTTGTGCTTCAATTTGTTACTGTTTTTAGAGTCTCACTCTTCGACAATCATGAGCGTAATCGTTCGAATCGGTCGCAAAAAAGCAATCCTCTGCGCCGCCAGGTGGCGATGCGCTGATTTGCGCCTCGAAGAACAGCTACAAGCCTCCCTCGACATCTGGGTCCAAAAGACAGGCGGCCCGCCTATGGGCCACAAAGACCCCGACAAGTTTGCAGCCGAAGCGATTCGTCACGAAATCGAATACGAACTCCTCATGACCTCTCGCCCCAAAGGCCGTAGCGCCCACACCGCCTACCTCTCCAAACGCCAGATTCGGCTCCCCTTCTAAAATGCCTGCCGTCCTCATGGCCGGCCTGCCCGGCAGCGGAAAAACTACACTGGCTCAGTCCCTCGCCACTCAACTCAAAGGCCACGTCCTCAATAAGGATCAGATCCGCCTCGCAATTTTTGGCCCCGATCAAGTCGCCTATGCCGCCGCACAGGATGACCTGATCCAGACATTTATGCTTGACGCCGCAGACTCCCTTTGGGCCGCCGATCCCACCCTCTGGATTCTTTTCGACGGGCGAACCTACTCCCGCGCCTACCAACGCGATCAAGTCCGCGAAAGAATCCCCAATCTCAAAATCCTCTTCTGCACTGCTGGCGAATCCAGTATTCGCAAACGCCTGCTTGAACCTCACCCGGCAGCCAACCGCGACTGGGCTCTCTACCTCAAGGTGCGCGACAACTTCGAGCCCATCTCGGAACCTCACTGCATCATCAACACCGACCTCGATCTTGATCTGTCGGTTCAGCAGGCCTTTATTTACTTAACAACGGCTGCAAATACTTGAACACATTGTTCGCAACTTTCGCCGCGCCAAGCGGCGTGGGATGGATGCCATCCACCTGCATCATCCCCTTCTGGTTATAAACGCCCTCCAGCACAAACGGCATGAAAGGATAATTGCGCCCCTTCGCCAGGGCCTTGTACATCGCTTCAAATTGCTGCACATAATCCTGGCCATAGTTACGCGGCAGCGTAATTCCAAGCAGCAGGATTTTGCTCCCTTTGCTCTCCAGCCGCACTCCAATTTGCGTCAGATTATCTCGAGTTCTCGAAACTTCAAGCCCACGCAGTCCGTCATTACCGCCAAGCTCCAGCAGCGTAATCTTCGGTTCCAGCTTCATCAGATCGCTCAGCCGGTCTACTCCAGCCTGCGTAGTATCCCCGCTCAACCCCGCATTCACAACTCGATACTTGTAACCCTTCTCGTCCAGAATTTTCTGCAAAACATCCGGATAGGTCTGTCCGGCCTCAATCCCGAACCCGGCCGTAATGCTGTCGCCAAAACAGAGCACAACAGGCCGAGGATCTGTCGGCGCTGCTGCCACCGTCGGCATTGGGATATCCACCTTCGTTTCCGGCTCGACATTCTTCTGCGCACAGGAACTTAGTACAAGCAGCCCTACCAAACTCGTAAATAAAAAAGAAAGCGGTCTCACGACTGTCAGAATAAGAAATAACAGCACACAATGTCGAATCTATTTGCAGTTGAAGTCGACGCGGTCACCCGCGAAATCGACACAGGGACCCATGTGGTCAAGATTCTAAAGGGGATAAGCTTCCAGATCCCCCACGGAGAGTTCGTTGCCATCATGGGCGCTTCAGGCAGCGGCAAGAGCACTTTGCTCGGCCTCCTCGCCGGCCTCGACGCCCCAAGCTCAGGCCGCATCTTGCTCGATAGCGTCGACATCACTCATCTCGACGAAGACAGCATGGCCCGCGTCCGTGGCACCAAGATCGGTTTCGTTTTCCAGAGTTACCAGTTGATTCCCACCCTCACTGCAGAGGAAAACGTCCTCCTCCCTCACGAACTCACCGCTGCGTCCGGCGACGGCATGGCCCGCGCCCGCCAACTCCTCGATCAGGTTGGCCTCCTCGACCGCGCCTCCCACTACCCCGTTCAGCTCAGCGGCGGCGAGCAGCAACGCGTCGCTCTCGCTCGCGCCTTCATGACCCAGCCACCGATCCTCCTCGCCGACGAGCCCACCGGCAATCTCGATACTGCCAACGGCCGTATCGTCCTCGACCTCCTCATCAAGCTCAACCGCGATGAACGCACCACCCTCGTCATGGTCACCCACGACAAAGAACTCGCCACTTACGCCGACCGCGTTATCACCCTCCGCGACGGCATGCTCGTCAGCGACGAAAGGAAAGCCGCTTGAACCAGAGCTTTACCCTCGGCGCTGCCCGCAAGATTGCCTGGCGAGAAGCCCGCGCCTCCAGCTTCAAATTCCTCTTCGTCATCCTCGCTGTCGCCGTCGGCGTCGGCGCGCTTACTGGCGTTCGCGGCTTCTCCACCTCCTTCCGCCGCATGCTCAACTCCGAAGCGCGCACACTCATGGCTGGCGACGTATCGGCCCGCATTTTCGTCCAGCCCGACGCCAAACAACAATCCATCCTCGATGGCATCACCGCCGCAGGTGCCCTCATGACGCAGATCACTGAAACGATCACGATGGCCGCTAAACCGGGCAACCCCACCCCCGTACTCGTTTCTCTCAAAGCCGTCGACCCCGCCTTTTACCCTTTCTACGGCGAAGTAAAGCTCAACCCCGCCCAATCCATAAAACAGGCTCTCTGTGATAATTGCGTCGTTGTCGCCCAGGACCTCCTCCTCCGGCTCGGCCTCAACGTCGGCGACAACATTCGCCTCGGTGGCCAGGAATTCCGCGTCGCTGCAATCGTCGAAAAAGAGCCAGACCGCATGACCGGCAGCCTCAACGTCGGCCCGCGAATGATGATGTCCCGCAAAGCACTCGAAAAGACTCAACTCCTCACAGAGGGCAGCCGCGCCGCCCAACGCTTCCTCGTCAAACTCCCCGCCGTCGGCGCAAACGTCACTGCCACTCGCGACCTCCTCAAACAAACCTTCCCCGACGCCCTCGTCACCGACTACCGCGAGACGCACCCCCTCATTACTCGTGGCCTAGAAACCGCCACCAGCTTCCTCAGCCTCGTCAGCCTCGTCGCCCTCATCATCGGCTCCCTCGGCGTCGCCATGGCCATGAATTCACACCTCCAACAGAAGCTCGACAACATCGCAGTCATGAAATGTCTGGGCGCACGCTCTGGCCAAATCATCAGCATCTACCTCATGCAGACTCTCGCCCTCGGCGCAATCGGCGGCCTCTTCGGCATTGGCTTCGGCGTCGCTGTCCAACTCGCCTTCCCCACTTTCATAGAGCGCTACTTCCAGATGAGTCCCGACTTCTATTTTGATTGGGCCGCCGTCGCCCAGGGCTTCTTCGCCGGCCTGTTAAGCACCCTCCTCTTCACGCTCCCCCCACTTCTCAGCATCCGCGAGATCAAACCAAACACAATCTTCCGTCGCGACATGGGCGAATCCAAAGGCACCTGGCGTGAACGCTTGCGCAAAGGCCGCATCGCCATCGCTTGCGGCGCAATCATCCTTGGCGGCCTCGGAATCCTCGCCGGCTGGCTCGCTGGCACCAAGCTCGAAGACGCCATCCGTCTCGGTGGCTGGTTCGCCATTGGCCTCGCCGTAAGCCTCGCTGTTCTCGCCGGCTTCGCTTGGCTTCTCCTTCGCGTTCTCAAACGACTTTCCCGTCTCACCCGCAGCTCCCTCCGTCACGGACTCGCCAACCTATACCGCCCGGGCAACCAGGCCGAGGCAGTTCTCGTCGCCATCGGCATCGGCGTCATGTTCACCCTCACGATCTACTTGGTGCAACACTCCATCCTCACCGAGATCGCTGAAAGTGCCCCTCCAGGCATGCCAAACGTCTTCCTCATCGACATCACTGAACCGATGCGCGAAGGCGTCACCAATTTGGTCAACTCCCAACCCGGCGTCGAAAAAGGCGTCGAGCTCATCCCCAGCGTCGCAGCCAGAATCACTCATGTCCAGGGTCAGGATATTACCAAAATGGACCTCAAAGGCTTCGGTCGCCGCTTCCTCCAGACCCGCAGCATTACATGGAATGCCAATCAACCCAAGGGAACAAAACTCCTGGAGGGCAAATGGTTCGCCCCAACCGAAACAGGTCGCGTCGCCGTACTCAAGGACACTGCCGAAAGCCTCAAGCTCAAACCAGGCATGGTCATCGACTGGACCTCAGCCGGCCGCACCTTCCGCACCACGGTTTCGACGGTCTTCCGGCAGGAGAGTGTCCGCGCTGGAGCAACTCAGGATTTCATTTTAGATCCGGAAACTCTCAAAGGCCTCCCTGTCATCTACTTTGCCGGAGCCCGAGTCAAGACTGACAAAGTGCACCAGGTCCAGGCCGCAATCTACAGCAAATACCCCACCATCAGCATCATCAACATCGCCGATGTCCTCGACATCATTCAGGAAGTCGTCGACCAGATCGCCGTCGTCATCCGCTTCATCTCGGCCTTCGCGATCCTGGGCGGGGTGATAATCCTCGCGGCCAGCGTCGCAGGCACACGATTCCGCCGCATCCGCGAAGTAGTGATTCTCAAAACTTTCGGCGGCACCCGCAACAAGATCGCCACCATCTTCAGCGTCGAATTCCTAATGCTAGGCCTATGTGCTGGCACTCTCGGCAGCGCGCTGGCAACCGGCTTCACGGGCATCCTGTTGAAGCGCTTCTTCAAAGAAGCAGAATTCAAGCTCGAATGGACAGCACTGGCCGTAGCTATCCTCGCTTCAGCCCTGATAGCCAACGCCGCCGGCTGGGCCGCCAGCGCCCGCATCCTCAATCAAAAACCCTTAGCAATCCTCCGCGAGGATTAACTACAGTTCGTCCGTATAAGCCAAATACTTGGCGCAATGCAAACAGCGAAAGACATAGGCAATCGCCCCTGCATCCTTGTCCAGCTCCGCCACAAATGCATCAAGGTCTCGGCCCTTAAGCCCATACTCTTCCTCAATCCAGGCCTTCAAAGCCGGCAGCGCCCCGGCAAACTTTCCTTTAAGCTCAGCCGCCCCAGCCCGCCCCAAATACGCCGCCGCATCCTTGCAACAAGTGAGCCACCGCTCCTGCTGCCAGGCAACAAAACCAGGCGTCCGCGTAGCAACCTCGCTCACAATAGCCTCACTCAATTCCGCAAGCGCATCCGTATCGGTAAACTCCGCCCCAAACTGTTTCGCTGCCGATCCATCGGCAACACACCAAATGCAAATACACCCGGACAAATAATGAAACTTTTCCGAATAAGCCGGCCCCGTGTAAACATACCCACAAATCCGGTTACAGCAAAGACAAGGCTGGTCCGGCTTCTCTTCAACGCTCCCCGTCCCAACGGGATCGGGATGGTATCTGGTAACTGGTAGTTCCATATCTCCTCAATTCCCCAACCTCAAATCCATATCCGCCAGCACATAAGCAAACACCGCCAACTGCGCAATATTCCGCCGAAAATCATCGGGATTCACTTTGTCGAGTGTATCCGACTCCGAATGATGCCATTCAAAATAGCGCTTCCCTACAGTCCGCACGCCACTCCCGATCACTCCATCCTTCATCATCGGCCCAAGGTCCGTCCCGCCTCCACCAGCCGTCACCAGCCCCGCCCCAATTGGTTGCAACAACTTCCCAATCGCACGCATTTGCGTCAGTGCCTTCTCCCCACCACCCGTAATCCCCATTCCCACAGCCCTCTCCGCGCCGCCATCCATCTCAATCGCAATCACATGATTCTTTAACTGATCTTTGAACTGCTCGCGATAAGCCATCCCTCCCTTCGTACCATTCTCTTCATTGGCCCAAAACACAACTCGTATCGTGCGCTTCGGCCTCAGTCCAAGCTGCTTCAACAAAATTAGCGCCTGCAGTGGCCCAATGCAACCGGTGCCATCATCCTGCGCGCCCTGCCCCACATCCCAACTATCCAGGTGCCCGCTAATTACAATCACCTCATCCGGCTTCTCAGACCCGCGCAGTTCCCCAATCACATTCGCCCCATCTGCATCGGGCAGCATCTTCGCCTCACTCATATAGTGCACAACAACTCTCTCGCCACCCTGCAACAATCGCTCCAGCTTCCCCAAACTCTCCTCCGTCAGCGCACCAGCCGGAATCACTGGCACACCCTCCTCAAAATTCGTTACCCCCGTATGCGCCGAATTGTTCTGCGGAATCCCCGCACTTCGAATCAGCACCGCCTTCGCCCCAAGCTTCGCCGCTCGCGACGGCCCCAGCCTTCGAAAAGCCCCCGTCACGCCATAACTCACCCAAGGTGGGTGATACAAAACAATCTTCCCTTCAACACCCCTGCGCCCCAGCTTCTCCAGTTCTTCAAAACTACGAACCCCCACCACCTCACCAGTTACATCGCCCCCACCCGTCATCCCCAGTCCCACCATCGAAAGTGAAAATCGCATCGGCCACACAACCTCCGCCATCTCCTTGCCCCTCACCCAGTGCGGCACCTTCACCGTTGGTGTCGATACATTCTCGAGCCCCCCGGCAATCATCGTCGCCGCACTCCACGCCACCGCCTTCGTAAATCCTTCACTCCCGCTCAGCCTGTGCCCGATGCGATCACAAAGGTAGCTCAGCTTCGCCATCCCCCCCTCATCCTGCATCGCGGCTGCAATAATTTTGCTCGCCCGCTCTCGGTAGACATCTTCAACACTCTGTCCGGCACAAACCGAAATCACTGCGAGAAATAAGCCAAGGTTACGCATGGGAGAATCTGATTAGCTTAACCTATGTCCGACGCAATTCTCTTTGTCAGCTTCGGTGGCCCGGATCAGCCCGCCGACGTAATGCCTTTTCTTGAAAACGTAACTCGCGGCCGGGGCATTCCACGCGAGCGCCTTGAAGTAGTCGCTCAGCACTATCTCCACTTCGGCGGCAAGAGTCCGATCAACGAACAGAACCTCGCCATCATAGACTCGCTCACCAAACTCCTCGCTCGCCAGGGTCCCGATCTTCCCGTCTACTTCGGCAATCGCAATTGGCATCCCCTCCTCAACGACACCTTTGCTCAGATGAAGCAGGACGGCGTCACCCGCGTCTTCGCCTTCGTCACCTCTGCTTTCAGTTGTTATTCCGGCTGCCGTCAGTACCGCGAAAACATCTATGCCGCCCAGGCCGCCACTGGCACCGAATCGATGGAGATCAACAAACTCCGAGTCTACTTCAACCACCCCGGCCTCATCGACCCGCTCGTCGATTGGGTCAAGGCCGCCAAACTCGAATCCCCAAACGCCCGCCTCGTCTTCACCGCCCACTCCGTCCCGCTCTGGATGGCAAGCGGCTCAAAATACGTGGAGCAACTCGGCGAAGCCTCACGCCTCGTTGCACTTGGCGCCGGCATCACCGACTACGATCTCGTCTATCAATCCCGCAGCGGCGCACCCAATCAGCCTTGGCTCGAACCCGACATTCTCGACCACATGCGCACCCTCCACGCACAAGGCACAAACGACATCCTCATCTGCCCCATCGGCTTCATCAGCGACCACATGGAAGTACTCTACGACCTCGACGAAGAAGCGCGACTCCTCGCCACCGAACTGGGCATGACGCTCCTCCGCACACAAACTTCTTCGCACGACCCACGCTTCGCCGCCATGATCCGCGAACTCGTCCTCGAGCGCCGCGGCGACCAACTCACTCACATCGCCCTCGGTGCCATGGGCCCAAACCACGACGTCTGTCCTATCGATTGCTGCCCCCCTCCACCAGCCCGCCCCTCTGCGCGATGAGCCTCGAAGCAAACGGTTACGATATCCTCTCTCCCGGCCTCAGCGCCGAGGATCTTGCTGCCCTTCAAAAAGAATTCCCCCCTTCGTCTCCCAATCGCCGCAATCTCTTCCTCTTCTCCCCACTCTTGGAATCGCTGGTCCGCAATAGCAGCTTCAGTCTTGCCGCCAAAGAAATCCTGGGCCGGCAATGTTTCGCTGTGCGAGCTATTTTCTTCAACAAGATCGAAAAAGCCAACTGGCACGTCCCCTGGCACCAGGACATCGGCATCCCCATCCGAGAGCGCAAAGATGTCCCAGGCTTCACGGCCTTCACGATGAAAGAGGGCATCCTCCATGCCAACGCTCCCACTAGTGTCCTCCAAAATCTCATCATCCTTCGCCTCCACCTCGATTCGGCAACAGCAACAAACGGTGCCATGCGTCTCATCCCTGCCTCACATAAAAGCGGACGCCTCTCCGAGCCTCCACCAAACCACAAACAACCAGTGCAGCCTGAAACAAAGGCAGGTGAGATCCTCCGCCTCCGTCCCCTCCTCTTCCACTCCTCAGCTCACTCCAGCTCCGACACTCCCCGCCGCGTCGTCCACATCGAATACGCCGCCCACGATCTCCCAGGCGGACTCGAGTGGGCAACAAAAATCGGATAGCCGCTGCAGCGACCAACTCACGCACATCGCCCTCTGCTCCATGGCCCCAAGCCGCGACGTCTGTCCCGTCGGTTGCTGTCCGCCTCCACAAGCAAGGCCCGCAGCAAGCCCTGCAGCAAATCGACAAACCGCATGAAATTCGCCGCCCACCATCAGCCTGGCAGTTTAGAATGGGCAACGCGAGCCTATCCCGATTGAATATCAATTTCCAGCTTCACAACCACGGCTTTGAAGTCCACAAACAAGCCTGCACCAACCCGCTGCTGAACCAGCTCCAGCGCGAATTCCCACTCGATTCCCCCATCGACTGGGAACTGCTCGAAAACTCCCCAACTGTGCGCGAACAGGCCACCAGCGGCATCTTTTACGATTTGGCAAGATCCGTCCTCAGCGAAGACTGTTTCCCCACCCACGCCATCCTCTACAACAAAAACGACACCGCGCAACCCTGGCATCAGGACACCACAATCAAGGTTCAGGGCCAAGGCTTCATCGAGGCCCCAGTCAAAGAAATCTACACCAGCCTCCTTTCCGTCCGTTTGAGCCTCGACGACTGCACTTTCTTCGACGGAGCGCTCAAACTCTGCCCTTCATCACACAAGCACGGAGTACTGACGACACAGGAGATCCGCGGCCACAGCATTCGTCCCTTCTCCGCTCCGGAGATGCAAGCAGGCGACATCCTGATAATGCACCCGCAACGATCCACGCCAGCGCCGCCAGCACAACCGGCAAGCCCCGCCGCGTAATCCATATAGTCTACGCCGCCGCCGAATTCCATTCGCTATTCCGCCCTTAGCGAATCCCGCTCGTCCCACCCATCTCCCACTAACACCTTGACATCCTACATATGTAGCCTACATTGGTATGTAGACAAACCACCCATGGCGCAAGAAAAATCAGACCTCCTCCAGGGCACCCTCGATCTCCTTCTCCTCAAGACCATCGCCCCCGCTCCGCTCCACGGTTATGGCATCGCCCATCGCATCCTTCTCACCTCACAGGAAGTCCTTCAAGTCCAACAGGGCTCCCTCTACCCCGCCCTCCACCGCCTCGAACGAAAATCCCTCATCAAATCTATCTGGAAAGAATCCGACAACGGACGCATGGCCAAGTTCTACTCCCTTACTCCCAGCGGCCGCAAACAACTCAATGCCGAACTCGACCAGTGGCGCCGCTACACCAATGCCATCTCACTCGTCCTGGAGTCCTAACCCATGCGCTTCCCTGGCAAAATCACGAATCCGACCTCCAGCGCGAGCTCGCCCACCACCTCGCTGAGCTTACCGACGAATTCATTCGCAGCGGCCACAGCGAAAAAGAAGCCCGCTCTCTCGCCAAGAAGCAATTCGGCGGCCCCGAACAAATCAAGGAGGATTGCCGCGACCAAAGCCGCTGGGCCTGGCTCCAAACCATCTTCCAGGACCTCCACTTCGGGTTGCGTCAACTCAAACAAACTCCCGTCATCACGGCCGCTGCAATCCTCTCGCTCGCCTTGGGCATCGGAGCCAACTCTGCCCTACTTTCGATGATGAACACCATCCTTTGGCGTACCTTTCCTGTCCCTGCCGCCGAGCAGCTCACTCTCATCCACTGGCAAAACAGCGACTTCCCCAATCACCTCGCCGCCTCCGGCGCAGGCAGCATGTTCCCCGACGGCGCCATCAGCATTGCCGACTTCTTCCCTTATCCAGCCGTCCAGGCCCTCCAGGCCGCCACCCGGGGGCGCGCCACCATCGCGCCCTACAGCTTCACCAGCGCTGCCAGCATCAGCTTCGCTGGTCGCCCCACCATCGCTCAAAACCGTCCCGTCGGCGGCAATTTCTTCGAAGCTCTCCAGGTACAAGCCATCCTTGGGCGTAACATCCGGCCAGCCGACGACAGCCCCGCCGCGCCACCGGTCGCTGTCCTCTCCCATCGGTTCTTTAACTCTTTCTTCAATGCCGACCCAAACGTCATCGGCCAAACTGTCCGCATCGACAACCGCCCCTACGAAATTGTCGGTGTCCTCCCTGCCTCATTCTACGGCCTGCAACCCAGCGACCCAACTCAGGTTTATTCACCCCTCTGGAAGTCCTGCGATTTCGCCCTCCCGCGCGACGGCAAGATTGAATTCAACTCTCCACGCTCCTGGGTTACGCAAGTCCTCGCCCGTCGCAAACCTGGCGTCTCCGAAGCCTCCCTCCAGCCAGCCCTTGCCTCCGCCTTCGCCCAATCCTGGCAGCGCTCCCCCAATCCCACACCCAACTCACAAGACCCCACGCTCCGCCTCGATAACGGCAGCCGTGGCTTGGGTGACCTCACCCGCAACTTCCAGCAACCACTCTGCTTCCTCGGTGCTCTCCTCGCCCTCGTCCTCCTCATCGCCTGCGCCAACATCGCCAACCTCCTCCTCGCACGAGCCGCCGCCCGTGCCAAAGAAGTCGCCCTCCGCATCAGCCTCGGCTGCACCCAGAGCCGCCTCCTCCGCCAGTTCCTCACGGAGAGCGCCCTCCTCGCTATCTTTGGTGCTCTCGCCAGCATCCTTGTCGCCTATGCCTCGGCCAAAGGGATGGCAAATTTCCTCACCAGTCGCGACAACTCGGAACCCCTTCCCTTCACCATCGACCTCCCGATGCTCGCCGCCATCGCCGTCATCTCAATGTTTACCCTTCTCCTTTTTGGCCTCTTCCCTGCATGGCGCGCCTCTCGCCTCGACACCAACGCCGCCCTCAAAGAAGGCTCGGGCAGCCTCGGTGCCGCCGCCCGACATTGGTGGACTCCCGGCCGCCTCCTCATCATCGGCCAAATGAGCCTCGCCATTATCCTCGTTTCAGCTGCTGTCCTCTTCACTGAAAATCTCCGCAACCTCTCCACCCGTCACGCCGGCTTCGAGCGCAGCAACCTCCTTGTCTTCGGTCTCCGCCCTGGAACCTCCGGGTACGATGCAAAAAGACTCCCGGCCTTTTTCCAACAACTCGAACAAATCCTCTCCACCACGCCCGGCGTGGAACTCGCTTCCCTTGCCACCAACCGTCCTATGAATCAGGGTGGTTGGTGGGGAAATTTCGGTGAACTCGGGAAAGCTAAAAATTACCAGGTCGCTCTCAATGCCATCACCCCCAACTACCTCTCCATCTTCGTCGGCCAATTAAAGGCCGGTCGCAACTTCACCCCTGCAGACCTCGCACCCAACGCTCCCAAAGTTGCCATCATCAGCGAAGACTTTGCGCGCCTCATAAATCCCACTACCTTCCCAATTGGCCGCAAAATCCACCGCGTCGACTCTCAGGGTCCAAACACGCCACCAGTCGAAATCATCGGCATCTCCCCAACCTTCGCCTACAACTCAATGAAACAGCGCCCCCATCTTGTTTGGCTCCCCTTCAAGTCCGACATCGAAGAGGTCACTGTTGTACTCCGCACCAAATCAAGCCCCCGCACCATCCTCCCCGCCATCCGCGAAACCATCCAGAAGCTCGACAGCAAGCTCCCCTTGGTGGACGTCTACACCATGGAAGAACTGATGTCCCGCAACCTGCAGCGCGAGCGCATGTTCGCCACACTCTGCGGCAGCTTCGGCGTCCTGGCCTTGCTACTAAGCATCATCGGCCTCTACGGAGTGATGTCTTACAACGTGAGCCGTCGCCGCAACGATATCGGCCTCCGCCTCGCTCTCGGCGCAGTACCTCACAACGTCATCTGGCTTGTCCTCAAGGAAGCTATCCTTCTCACCGCCATCGGCCTCTTCCTCGGAGCACCAGCCATATACTTCGGTAGCAAGTTCCTCGAAAAAGAACTCTTCGAGCTCAAGCCCCTCAACCCAATCCTGATCGGAGCCTCTATACTCTTACTGGCCACCTCGGCAACCATAGCCGCGTGGCTCCCGGCCCGCCGTGCCGCCTCCCTCGATCCAGCCACCGCCCTCCGTCAGCACTAACTTCTCGCTGGTCACTCCAGCGATATACTCGGCACATGCTTCGCGGTTTGACGCTTGCAACTCTGCTTCCCCTCGTGGGCCAGGCCGCAGGCCCTCAGCCGCAGGATAATGTCTCCACCCGGCCAGCAGATTCACCGGTCAACGACGGCTTTGTCGGCCAATCCTTCACGATGAATTTATTCATGGAAGACGGCACTCCGCCACCCAAAGAACTCGTGGTTCGAAGTCTGGAATACTGCCGGATCATCAACAACTTCGGCTCTGGAACTATTGTCTTTATCGGCGCAAGAACCGGATGCCAGATGGGAGTTTGGGCACCGGGCATCCGTTCAGCAATCGTCCCCCTTCGCGACGGCTCCACCTACCTCCTGAAACGCCTCGGAGAACACGAAGGTTCCGCAATTTCCTTCACAGTCCTCAATGCTCCGCCCGAAGCAAAAAAGGCTTACTCCAAAGCAGCAGAACTTGTACTTAAGAAGAAATCTGCAGATGCCCAAAAATATTTCGAATCTGCCGTCAGGCTCTATCCGGATTACGCTCTGGCCTGGAGCGAACTCGCCACACTGCTCGAGGCGCAGGGCCAACACGACGCCGCACGTTCGGCCCTCATTGAAGCGATCCGCGCCGACAAAAAATACCTCAAACCCCTCGTCCAGCTAGCCGCTCTGGAAGCAAATCTCAACCGCTGGCCGGCCTCCATTCAGGCAGCCGACACAGCAATCTCTCTGCAACCGATCGAGTTCCCAGGTGCTTACTACTACAGAAGTCTTGCCCATCTTCAGGCCAGAGAATGGACACCAGCAGCGCGTATGGCCGAAATGGCCATCAAGCACGACTCCCAGGGTGAATTCCCTAAGGCAATTCTCATGCTTTCAACAGCCCTCGACCGCAGCGGGGACAAACCCGGGGCAATCGCCACGCTCGAGCGCTTCCTTCTCGACGGCCACCCAACTCCCGAGCAAGTCGTTCGCGTAAACGCCGACTTGAAGCGCTTGAACCCAAAACCCTAACACTCATCCGCCCACCTCGTCACTGGCACCCGCCTTGTCCCGAAATGAAATCTGGCGACATGATGGCAATACTCGCCACAGAATGTCTCCCGCTGCTCTGCCGATTTCCAACCCCTTTGACCGTCTCTTCCCCCGGCTGTGATACTCTCCCTAGCAGTCATGAATCGCTTAGCATTACTTCTCCTTCCTTTATTCCTGTTAAGGCCCGCATCGGCGCAGTCACCCACACCTCCGCGCATCCCGGGACAAAATGTGAACGGCATGCGAGTCTATCTCTGGGCCGGCCTCAAGACCCATCAGGCGGGGCAGCACGACTATCCGCAGTTCCTCGCAGATTGGAGCAAGTTACTGACCGAGCGCGGTGCGATGGTGAGTGGCGCACTGCATCCTCCAACGTCGGCGGATTTGGAAAAGACAGACGTGGTAGTGATCTACAAAGGCGACTCCGGCTTCCTGATCGACAAGCCCGCAATGGACGCCTACATAAAGCGTGGCGGCGGACTGGTGAGCTTGCATGACGCACTCTGCGGGCCTGACCCGGATTACTTTTCGACACTGGTCGGCGGTGCCAAGAAGCACGGCGAAGTAAACTACACTCTCGAAGCGCCGGTCCGCTATAACGTCACCGACAAGGCGAACCCCATCGTCAAGGATCTGACGGACCTGACCCTTCTCGATGAAGCGTTTTATGGCTTGACCTGGGCCAAGGACCCCGGCATTCATGTGTTGGCCAACGCCGCCATGGCACCCACGCCCTCTGCTGGCGCACACAAAGGAGAGATCGTACCTCAGGTATGGACCTACGAACACACTTTGACCGGCGGCCTACCCGCTCGCGCCTTCGTTTGGATGCAGGGCCACACCTACGCCAATTTCGCCAACTACCAGATCCAGCGCACGCTGCTGCGCGGCATTGCCTGGGCCGCCAAACATCCCGTGGATGAGTTGATCGATTACGTTCCGCCTCCTCAGCCGGTGCGTCCGTCCGCAGCGCGGCAACCTTAAGGCAGAGGTCGACAATAGGCTCTTGAACCTTTGCGCTCACAGTCTCAGGTTCTTTCTGCGTCGCTTGCGGCAAAAGCGTTTCGGTAAGTTGAGGCGTAGTATTCAACACGCGGTGAAACGCTTTTCGCATACCGTCCGCATCGCGAAACCCACACTCCGTAGCGATTTCCTTCGTCCCTTTCGAACTCTCTGCCAACCGACGACAGGCCGCCTCCACTCTCACCCGTTCCAGATAGGTGGCCGGCGAATAGCCTGTTCGTTCGGTGAATACCCGAGTAAAATTGCGGACGCTCATCCCCGCTTGGGCCGCCAGTTCTTCCACTCGCAGAGCTTGCTCCAGATGAGCCAAAATCCACGGGACCAATTCGCTAAATGTTTCGCGGTCAGAAAACTGCCCGGCCAGCGCCGTGCTGAACTGAGACTGTCCACCAGGCCGACGAAGAAACAT
>JANXLY010000012.1 GCA_025354885.1 Acidobacteriota bacterium
CGAGGTTCCATCACTTTCGGTGTGGCCAGATAGCCGACAATGACGTCCTTTTTGACCTCGTTGACGACCAGTTCATAGGGCTGGCGAGCTTTGGATGTAAGGAACTGTACCGGCTCGTTTGTGGTCTTATCCTTTTTCTCGATCACCTTGTCATCGACGGTGACTTCAATCGTGTAGCGGTTTTTCTTTTGATCCGTCTTCTTGAGCATAATCATGATGTCGCCAACACGAGTTGGAGCTTTGGTTTTGCCCAGGTTAAATTCGTAGTAGTTTCGTTCCCCCAGGCGCTTGAGGGCATCGAGCTCTTTGCCGTTGGTAGCGATGTAACCGCTTTGCACCCCAAGATCACCAGTAACCTTTTTGAGGTCAGAAATGGTGCGCTCGAGTTCGGTCATAGTCTTCGACACGTCAGATTTGACTGCGGAGACTTCTGTCTTTACTTCGTTCACTCTGGTTTTGGATTCAGCAGAAACTTCGCCGACCTTTTGAGTGATTTCTGTCGAGAGCTGCTCCTTCGTCTTCTTCTGCTCTGCTTCGAGCCGGGAAGCGACCTGAGCTACCTTTTGCTCGGCCTCAACTTTCGCCTGACCTACAGCCATTGCAGACTGCCGGCGGGCTGTTTCGAGCTGCTCCTGCATTGCTTCAAGATTGCGGCGGCTGGTTTGATTGGAAGCCGTTGCGGTCTGACGGACATCACTGAGTTTTTCTTCGAGCTGAACCTGGACTTTGTCCATTTCACCTCTCAAACGGTCAAGTTGTAAAAACAACCAGACATTCGAGGCAAGCAGTGCGATGACTGCCCCAAAAAGAATGGGTATCTTGAGCCCAGATCCGGCAGACTGTGGCTGCCCTGCATTTGTATCCGACATAATCGATTCTCCTAGTTGCCTCAATTTATCAAATTTGTGGGGCGGCTAGAGCTTAGCCGCCCTCTTGTCTTTGCGGACGAGCGAAAGGGAAGTACTCCTGCTTGGAGGTCCCCGCTTCAAAACACGCTCGACAGCGCGCCTCATACATCCCGGCGGCTCCTACAACAATTAGATCCTCGCTGGCGAAAAGTCGTTGCGTTTGTTTTGCAGGATTTCCGCAGCGCATACAGATGGCAAGGGTTTTGGTGATGCTCTCTGCCATAGCGAGCAAGTCTGGAATCGGAGGAAACGGTCGCCCCATGTAATCTGTGTCGAGCCCGGCAACGATGACGCGCTTGCCGGAATCAGCAAGCTGACCGCAAACATCCACTAGGCCCGGCCCCATGAAGTTTGCTTCGTCAATGCCAACGACCTGGGTTCGCCAATCGAGCACACTCAAGATTTCAGCGGCCCCGCTTACGACGGTGGAAGCGATGCGCTGTTCACTGTGGCTGACGATTTCGTCCTTGGAATAGCGATCATCCAGTACGGGCTTAAAAACCTGCACCCGCCGACGTGCGATGATCGCCCGGCGCAAGCGCCGGATCAGTTCTTCGCTCTTGCCGGAGAACATGGGGCCGCACACCACTTCGATCCATCCCATGTTGCCTGCCAAAAAGTCCATACGGGTTAGTGTTACATGATGTAGTGTGCAAGATCGAATTCTTGAGCAGGAAATGCTCGACTTCAGTTCCAACCTGGATGCGGCCATGAATTTGCAGGACCTCTCCCGCATCAATAGGTGGACAGGGGCAAAGCGAGAATTGTTGCGGCAGCTCCGGCAGCGATTTCAGACTGAAGACAGCTTTCGTTTTTTGGATGTGGGCGCTGCTTCGGGCGATCTGGCGCAGGCTGTTCTTGCCAGTTTTCCAAATGCTCGCGTAGTCTGTCTCGATTTGCTGCTGCGGAATCTCAAGTGTGCGCCAAATTCGAGGGTACAGGCCGATGCATTCGCACTTCCGTTCCCTGAAAGCTGTTTTGATGTCGTGCACTGTTCGTTGTTTTTGCATCACTTTGCGGGTGATGCGGTAGAAAAACTGATTGTGGAGATGAATCGAGTTTCGAACAATTTGATTCTGATCCAGGATCTGCATAGGCACAGGATCGCTTACTACTTTCTTCCGGCAACACAGTGGATCCTCAGGTGGCATCCGCTTACGGTGGAAGATGGTATGAAGAGTGTGGCTGCAGGCTGGCGGCGCAACGAACTGGAAGAGATTTTGCAGCGGGTTAATTTAATTCAGCAGAGCAAAATTCAATGGCACTTCCCCTCTTTTCGCTATTTCATCGCCATAATCAGTACTTGACGATGCCAATTATTAAAAATTCGATTCATTTTTTTATTGCGCTGAAAATACTCATTTGAGAGAATCAAGCGAAGTTTTAGAGCAGGCCTCGCCTATTGAGGCCTGTAGAGCAGGAGAACAAGTGGTGAAAGAAAAAGGTAAAGTGAAATGGTTCAACAACGCAAAAGGCTTCGGCTTTATTCAGCGTTCTACCGGCGAGGATGTGTTTGTGCACTTCTCGGCGATAGCCATGAACGGATATCGCTCGCTCGACGAAGGCGTCGATGTAGAGTTTGAGGTAAAGCAGGGACCCAAGGGGTTAATGGCTGAAAACGTCATGCGAGCCTAAGCGTTACCACCTCAGATGAAATAGAGGAAAGGGCCATCCTGCGAGATGGCCCTTTTCATTTGTCAGGCAGCAGTCGGGTGTCAGGGAGCAAGCGGGATTGAAGTCAAACCGATGGAACTCGCATGGCGAGCGTCGTGAAAGACCCGCTGAGTTGCTTTGGTGAAATCGGGGGCCTTTGTGTTGGGGACATCGCCAAAACGCTGTGGGTTCAGGTCAACAAGCGGGAACCAGGAACTTTGCACTTGCACCATGATGCGATGCCCCGGTCTAAATACATGGCAGATATCCGGCATCGAGTAGTTGAGCTCAAACAACTTTCCGGCTTCGATCGCTCTCGGTTGCTCAAAACTCTCGCGGAATTTTGCACGAAACGGTTCACCGCGCACGAGTTGCTGATAGCCACCTAGTTCGGGGTAGTCGTCGGGGTAAACATCGATCAGTTTGACGACGAAATCGGAATCGGTCGCGGTGGAGCTGAGGAAAAGCTTTGGCTTGAGTGGGCCGGCGACGATCAGATCTTCGGAGAGTACTTCTGAAACATAGGTGAGTACGTCAGGGCGCGAAGAAGCGAAGCGCTGATCGGCCACCATGTAGGATTGCGCCATGCCTAGAGTAGTAAATCCGACGAAGGGCACGGGCTTGGCTGGATCGCTGAGATATTCGTCTGGAGTCTCCGATTCCACTGGAGGAAAAAAGCTCAGTCTGCCTCCCGCATGAAAGTAGAGATTCTTCGCTTCGCCTTTAGGCGGCCAGGAGTCGAATTTACGCCAGCGATTGCTTCCTGTCTCAAAGACAATGGCGCGACTGAGCTTGGGGTCTGGCTTGTCCTTGAGATGGAACTCAAAAAAAGGAAACTCTACATTTTCACGAAACCACGGTGAAGCCTTGAGATTGAATGAGACGCTGCCCAGCTTGTCTCCCTCGCCTCGGGCCCAGCCACCATGCACCCAGGGGCCCATAACGAGGGTGTGTCTGGTGGAGGGGCTTTGCTTTTCAAGAGCCGCATCGAGACGCAGAGGCCCCTGCAAGTCTTCAGCGTCAAACCAGCCTCCTACCGTAAGCACGGCAGGCGTGATGTTCCTTGCGTGCTGGGAAATGTTGCGGGATTTCCAGAAATCGTCATAAGTTGTGTGGGCAAGAAGGTCCGTCCAGTAAGAGCTTTCACGCTTGAAGTACTTTTCGTCGGCGTTGGCGAGAGGGCCGAGGCGCTTGTAAAAATCGTAACCATCACGGCTGCCGAAATCAAAGCGGCGGGCTCCAGGATCGGGCAGTTCGGGTTCGGTTTTCTTTTTGCCAAAGGAAGTGTAAAAGCCGAAGTTGGCCGCAAGGTAAAAAGCACCGTTGTGGTAAGCGTCGTCGCCCATGAAGAGATCGACAACGGGGGCCTGAGGGCTGGCGGCCTTGAGCGCAGGATGAGCATCGATCATGCCCGCAACGGCATAGAAGCCCGGATAGGAGATTCCAACAATGCCAGCCTTGCCGTTGTTGCCCTGGATATTTTTGAGCAGCCACTCAATGGTGTCGTAGGTATCTGAGGATTCGTCAAAATCTTGTGCACCACGCTTGACGGGTTTGTGCGGCGTCATCTCGATGAATTCGCCTTCGCTGAGGTAGCGGCCGCGAACATCCTGACAGACGAAGATGTAGCCGCTTTTGGCGAAGAGTTCGTTGGGCCCGAGGTTGGGCCGGTACTTGTCTGCACCATACGGAGCGCAACTGTAGGGAGTGCGGCTCAGCAGAAACGGATAGCTAAGGCTCGAATCCTTTGGCACATAGATCGAAGTGAAAAGATGCTTGCCGTCGCGCATCGGGATTCGATGTTCATATTTGGTGTAGTTCGCCTTAACGTACTCTGCGAGCACTGGCGGCGTCATGGGTTGGGATTGCGCGAGAAGAGCGAAACCGAGAATCAGAATTACCACTGGCATATCAGTCAGTATAGAATCGCAAGATGCCCGCTACGCTGATGCAGCAACTCGTCGCCGAATTTATCGGTACCATGATCATCATTCTCTTCGGAGGTGGCGTCGTGGCGATGGTCCAATTGTTCGGCACTGGAACTGCCGGCGAAATTGTGAATGGTGGCTACACAAACATAACCTTGGGCTGGGGCCTGGCGGTGACACTCGGGGTCGCGGTGAGTGCACGCGTCAGTGGTGCACATCTGAATCCGGCAGTAACGCTGTCCGTTGCAATCTTTCGCGGCTTCTCGTGGGCGAAGGTAGCACCTTACATGCTGGCTCAAACTGCGGGCGCATTTACGGGTGCGGCGCTGGTCTTTCTGAATTACCGGCCAGCCTTTCTCAAGCAGGATCCGATGCTCGACCACACAGCCGGCATCTTCTGTACCTTTCCTGCCTTTCCCGATGTACCGCTGGCAGGCTTTATCGATCAGGTACTCGGTACGGCGCTGCTCCTGTTTCTTGTGATGGCGCTGACGGATGAAAACAATTTGCAGGCTCCATCCTGGCTGTCGCCGCTGCTCGTGGGACTGATTGTAGTTGCCATCGGAATCAGCTTCGGCGGCATGCACGGTTACGCGATCAACCCGGCCCGAGACTTTGGGCCAAGACTGTTCACAGTGGTGGCAGGCTTTCGCAATAATGGCCTCACAGATGGCAATTCCGTCTGGATGATCCCCTTCTTCGCGCCATTTCTTGGTGGCATCGTCGGAACTGCTGCCTACGACTTCACAATCCGGAAAGCACTCTAGTGGCAGGCAAGAACGAAATCTGGCTGCTGCGGCACGGGGAAACAGCATGGAGCTTGAGCGGCCAGCATACGGGCTGGATGGATCTCCCTCTGACTGAGGAGGGCGAAAGGCAAGCGCTCGAGGTGGGTGCAGCACTGCAGAGCAAACGATTTGCGGCTGTGTACACCAGCCCTTTGCAGCGAGCTGCAAAGACTTGTGCGCTGGCCGGCTTTGCACCCCAGGCCCTGCGCGTTGATAATCTGCGCGAATGGAATTATGGGTCGATCGAAGGCCGCACCGTGAATGATCTGCGCGAGAGCATTCCCGGCTGGTCGATCTGGACCCATGGAACTCCAGATGGAGAATCGATAGAAGAGGTTTACGCCCGAGCAGGACGCGTGATCGAAATCGCGTTGGAGGCAGATGGAGATGTCGCCTTGTTTGCGCATGGCCATTTGTTGCGGATCCTTACGGCAAATTATCTCGGGCTTCCTCCTCGCGATGCAAAGCTCTTCGCCTTGAGCACTGCCTCGATCAGCGTGCTGGGATGGGAGCGCGAAAACCGCGTGATCCGCCGCTGGAATCTTCAGAATCGCGACTAGCCTTCTCCCTCCGCAATCGCTGCGCCTTGAAGTTTCAAGCAATTCAGGCCGATAGAAAGGTTACAGACAAGTTCTATCGGCACAAGTCAATCCTGCGTTGCATGGTGGCTTCCTCGCTATGCCACTAGCAGGAGGAAAATCATGAATTCAGCTTGCTTCAAGCTACTGACAGCCGCTCTGCTGTCAACACAAATTGTCCGGGCGGGCGTAATCATCGTGACCACCCCTACGGGAGTATTAACGAATCCCGGTACAACAAACATCAACGATCCGTTTGACCCCAGTTTAAATGTTTGGGAACGCCGCAATGTGCGCAACACAGGCGCAGTCGGGATCACGAATGATCTCCCAAGAAGTGGCAATGGCTCGGTGTGGCTGGGCGGGACTTCTGCCACAGCTTCAACAACCTTCAAAGCTGATATTGAGATCAATTTCACTGCTGCACTCTTCGGTGTGGCGGGCCCGTTGACACTCAGCAGTCTGCAGTCACTCACTTACGACTGGTATCGGGACTCGAGCAGCACGGCCACAAGCAACCTCAATCCTGCGCTCCGGCTCTATATTGACGCAGATGGGGATCTTGGCGCAGCCACAGACCGGGGATTTCTGATTTACGAAATCACGAACAATGGTGGCCCTTTCGTATTGACTGCCAACCAGTGGTTTACCGACTCGATCACCAGCAGCACCAATCTCTGGCTCCGCCAATTCACTCCAGGCCAGACCCTGAACATCTACAACAATTCGCTTACGGTCAATACATCAACGGAACCTATCCGACCCAGTCTGGATTCCTGAACATCAGCGGCAACAGCGTCATTTATGGCCTGAGCTTCGGAATTGGAAGTGGATGGACCGGGACCTACGCCTCTGCAATTGACAACGTCAGCATTCGCTTTGCAGGCATGGCGGAGGTCACGACCTGGAATTTCGAGACAGCCACAGATCCGGTACCAGAGCCGTCTACCTTTGCGCTGTTGTTCGTT
>JANXLY010000097.1 GCA_025354885.1 Acidobacteriota bacterium
CTCGGCTTACGATGCCGAGGCAATCCTGGCGGAAAGTAAACATCTGGGTCACGTTCCGGTCGTACATCCCAATGGACGGCGAGGCACTCAGGAAAGCATGGTGCCGCAGCAATCGAAGCTGCGCCCTCCGAAACTCAAGCCGCAACTTTGCCCGGCCAAGCGCGAACGCTACAAAACCCGGACCGCCGTTGAGCGGGTCAACGCGCGGTTGAAGGACGAGTTCGGAGGCCGAACCTTGCGAGTCAGGGGCGCAGCCAAAGTGATGGCACACCTGATGTTCGGAGTGGTTGCGCTGACAATAGATCAGTTATGTAACATCATTAAGCAATAAATAGAAATACAGATCAACTCCAAAAACTTAGGCATGCTGAAGCAGTAGCCTTTCACAAGCATGCCCCAAAAAGCTCCAGAGGCCCTGAAAATCGCCCGCAGGACGACATCCAGAGCAAAATCGATGCCTGAGCCTGTCAAAGCTCACCACGAGCGTTGGCACAGTCTAAGCGCCGAGTCAATCCGGAATTCCTGGACTTTTGCAAGTGGTTCACAGACATTTCAACTTTATTTTCACGACCTAACCGATTGAAAAGTAAAGAAGTAGCTCTGGCACTGCCCCCAACCCCGTTCGAGCGACTGCTACTTTCTGTAATCGAGTAAGCGCCTGTGAGCCACCCAGCCCGCAGGCGCTTGCCAATTTCAATCTTCAAAGGAGATTTTTAATGTCATCACAGGCAAAACTAGATGCTAATCGGGCAAACGCCCAACACTCAACCGGCCCCACTTCAGCAGAAGGCCGTGCAACCGCTTCCCGCAACGCCGTAAGTCACGGCCTCACTGCAAACCCAAACACACTCTTTGCTTCCGACACAGAAGCTCAAAACAACTTCGCTCAGCACATCCAAAAGCTCCGTAAAGACTGTATCCCCGAAGGCAACCTCGAAGAGGAAACATTCCGTCGTTACGCCTTCGCAACCTTCCAGATCAATCGCGCTCAGGCCCTCGAACTTCAGGCCCAGGACCGCTGGGTAAACGAACCCAACGACCAAATCTGGTTCTCTCAAATGGAACGTTTCATAAAACTCGGTGCCCTCCAGGAACGCCGGGCCGACAAAGCTCTCAACGAACTTCGCAAACTCCAGCGCGACCGTTTCGCCGCCCTCGAGGTTCAAGGTGAAATCTACGCTTACGGCAAGGAACTGACGTTTTCGAAAGTCCTCCCCATCGCCGACCTTCGAACTCAGAACCTCTACAAAACCAGCGCCGGCCTGATCGCAATCTCTTTGTTAGCAATAACCGAAGAAGCAAAAGCAATCGCCAGAACGAAGCCAAACCCGGTCGGCGAAGGCGACGATTACATTAAGCTCTCCCACGAAGACCTCATCCGTCTCGGTGTAGAAGCCGGCCATTTGAAGCTTTAACAGAACGAAGCCAAACCCGCAACCAACCCAGCCCGGGACAGTGGACCAAACCACGCCGTGCAAGCTCCTTGACATCTTTGAATCAGCTCGATTTACCCCTCAATGCCCAAAAACCCAAAGCGCCCCCCAAGCGTCTTTGGGTTCCGGCTTGAGCGATTTGCAACACCGCTCATTTGCACCTTCTACAACAAAGCGACCAACTGCATCGGCCAAAGCCTTGTGATTGCTCTTCGCCTCCATTACACCGGCAAATTTGATTGCTCCCCAATCCTGTACCAAAGCCCTTCCATGGGCTCAGGATTGCGAATAACAACTTCAGCTGCGTCCATGCAGTTTATTAGGTACATTCAACTTGATAAGTTACAGGTGGCTGACAGACCAAAGCCTCAAAAAAATCCACTGATCTTTTCCCGAACCGCAACTGGCACTGAACCGTTGAGGGACTGGCTAAAAGGGATGGGTGAACCCAAGCGCCAGGCCATCTGGAAGCGGTCTATGGGAACTGCAATCGGACCGCACGCGTTCTGCGCTGCCTTTACCGCGAGCATTTGATAGCGTTGCACGGGTTCATCAAGAAAACCCGCGTCACTCCGTATGAGGATTTAGCAACGGCACGAAAGCGACAGAAGGAGTTAGCGCAATGAGTAAGATGCATATGGGTTCCAGCGTTGATGATTTCCTTAACTCGCAAGGCATATTCGAACAAGCACAAGCGCAGGCAGTCAAAGAAGTCGTGGCTTGGCAACTCGGCGAGGCCATGAAAGATAAGAAAACATCCAGGAACAAGGTGGCAACCCTTCTCAAGGCAAGCCGCACTCAGGTGGACCGTGTCCTCGATCCGAAAAACGATATCACGCTCGGTAGCCTCCAACGGGCGGCGGCGATAGTCGGTCGGCATTTGCGGATTGAACTCGTCTAATGGAAGCACGCATCTTCTTCGGCTCTCTACTCCTTGCCAATTTCTAACAAGCGCAATCATGAAGTCCACGCCGCAGGAAGTGGAACCTCGATTTCTTCAACTCTCCAGGCAGCCTAGGCGAGGGCCTGCCCAATGTCCTCTTCCTCAATGTATGCATAAGCAGCGATAATCTCAGCGGAAGAGTGCCCTGAGGCGACCAGTCCCACAACAGTACCAACCGTAACGCGCATTCCCCGCACGCAAGCCTTGCCGCTCATCACTTCCGGGCTTCGGGTAATTCGATCAAATACCATAACAGTCGCTATGATCCTATCGCGAACCAGACCGTCCTGTTCGACATCGTCTACGACCCGCTTGCATCTCAATTCGCAATCTTCGCCACTCCGCGCAGATTCTCATCAACCCTTCGACTTTGCGAACTAAACCGCTTGGACCTCACCGGGATCAACAACTTCGATTCCTGGAAATCGCGAAAACCTTTTTCGATCAAAGCTCAAAATCGCGGTCAAACCATGCACTTGCATCGCGGCCACCGATCGCGCATCGTGAGACGGTTTCCCTGATACGGCGTACCGAGTCACCAGCTTCTCCCACGTCGCATAAATAGTTGGCGTTTCTGGCAAAAGGTGAAACATGCCCTTAATTCGGTAAAGTTCCTCTGCAGCTTCTGCGGGCGTCAGACCAAGTCCGTTTTGCTCAACGGGTCTTGTACCAACAACCCTCAGCTCAACAAGGTTTTGAGGAACCATATGCAGCCGTCTGCCTTGCTCAGGCAACAACTCTAAAGCCCGAGTAACCGATTCGTGCTGGGGATGTCGAACCTGCAATGTGCGCAACAATGCACTGGTATCACCTAAGTTATGCACACGGTGGGTGCCGAGCGGCTTGAACTAGGGGGGTACAGGTTGTGGGGATTAGCCTCCGCAGTGCGGCCAATATTGGAGTAAAACAGTGGGAGGCCGTGTGGGCGTCTGAGATCGGCGGCCTGGAGAGGAGCCACCCAATTGGTGAAGGCGGATTTAGCGTACGTGAGCGCGGAGGGCGCACAGCAGGCCTCCGATGAACAGGGGCGGGAGCCCAATAAAATCAATGCGGCGACAAAGTATAGTTTCACTGGGAGGAATCTGACG